>CAJMHU010000009.1 GCA_905213305.1 uncultured Anaerostipes sp. | reverse complement strand
AAAACAAAAAAATGACATGTAAACAACAGCCCTATGTGAAAACATTCTTTTTCCGCCGTTAAGTAATCAAGAAGCAAAAACTTAAAAACCGTTGCGATAAATTTTATAAATTTAGTAGGATAATATTTAGAAGTAAGGATTGAGAAAAATATGGAAACTATAAAATGAGTTCTATGTCCTACCTGTGGAAATAAAACCCGAACGATAATGCAAGAAGATACCGAATTAAAGAACTTTCCACTCTACTGTCCGAAGTGTAAACAGCAAACACTTAACTGATCTTGCAAAACGGAGAAAAACAGTAATTATAGCAACACATAATGCTAATATTGCAGTTGGCACACTTCCGTATATTAGTATACTAAGAACTCATGAGAATGGAGTATATAAAACGTATATTGGTAATCCTTTTTATGATGAACTTAGAAATATAAATGATGAAACAGACACTAAAAACTGGACTCAAGAAAGTATGCATACTCTTGAGGGCGGTAAAAATGCATTTTATGATAGGAAGGATATTTATGAATCAGGAAAGTAAAGTGATTAATGTACATTTGGAGAAAAGAGAAAATAAAGATTATTTAGTATTTGGCTTTGAAGAAGTTGCAGAAGTATGTCTTAATGATGATGAGAGTCAAAATAATTTGAAAAGTATATTTGTAAAGTTACTTACGGAGATTACAAAGTATCCAATTGAATTACAGTTTTTGGAAAAACCAGAATATAAAACAGGATTATATATAGATGTGTGTAAAGAATATATAAAAGATTTAAATAAAGAGATTACGAATGTAAGAAAAAATATGCCAGAAAAACTAAAAATACAGTGATAACACCATGATAACAAAAATTCCGGAAAACCACACGGACACAACGGAAAATCCGGATTTTTCCACACAAATCACATAAAAAATCACTATTCGTATACCGCAATACACCGGTCTGATATCGTGAAGGTGGACGTACAGTAGGATCAGGTAGAGTAGCATCTATCATCGAGTAATCAATTATTAGAAATATTGATGTTACAGGGCTTTCCGAGAAAATCTCGGAGAGCCCTTTTTGTAATATAGGAAAGTTCTGACTTTCCTATATTATTTAACAAAGTTTGATATGTCCTAAGATAATTTTTCACATTTTCTTCATTTTTTTGCCATGTTTTCAACAAAGTTTTCTTCTATATTGTATTTAGAAACAAGACGAAAGGAAGAAGTTATGTATGTCATAAAAAATGCATGGAAAAATGTGATTCGCTTTCGGGGAAGGAGTATCTTAATCGGGATGCTTGTTTTTTTCATCACAGTTTCTGCCTGCCTTTGCCTGTCAATTCGTCGGGCGACAGAAACAGCAAAACAGGCAGAATTATCAAATGCAGAAATTACAGCACAGATTCGTGTGAAGCAGCGGGCAAAGAATGATTCTAAGACTGAAAATACCTCGGAAATCAAAGAATTGACAATATCTCAATTAAAAAATTATGCAGACTCTGATACAGTAAAAAATTTTTATTATACATTGACTTCATCACTAAATGGGAAAACAATTCGCGCAGTGAAAGCAGAGGAACAAGATGAGTCGGATATTATTCGTCGAAAAACGGATATAGAGCAGACGAAGCAGCAAGGGGCTTTTACTGTGATCGGTTATAATAAGAAGGAGGCTGCAGCTGATTTTCGGGACGGCAGTTCCAAGCTTATTGAGGGAAGGAACCTGAAAATGGGGAAGGCCGATCAGACTTGTTTGATCAGCCAGAAGTTAGCTGCTGAAAATTCTTTGAAAGTCGGGAGTCAGATAGATCTTGTAAATCTTGCAGATTCTTCTCAACAAATATCATGGAAGGTGATAGGAATTTACCGAAACAGCAATTCAGATTCGGGAGAAACCGATATTGCCAATCAAATTTATACCAGCTATGAGACATTGAAAGCTGCAATCTCATCCTTCAACGGAGCGACCGTACAGGTCGGGGCGACTTATGTATTTTCAAATCTTGAGAACTATAAGATGTTTCAAAAGGATGTCAGAGTCATGGGATTAGATGAACACTATACAGTCGTTTCTCAGGATATTGACAATTATAAGAGAAGTCTTCTGTCATTAGAAAGAATGGATCAGTTGTCCGGTTACTTTCTTGCAGGGACACTGGCAGTTGGGGTGAGTGTTTTGGCGTTCATTCAGGGCAGAAATGTACATAGAAGAAAAAAGGAAGCTTGCGTTCTGATTTCCATTGGAATGAAAAAAAGCAGAGTGTGTATTCAATTTTTGACAGAGTTAGGGATTGTTGCAGGTTTTGCAATGATTGTGGGATTTGCTGCAGCAAAAGCGGTATCAGCTCCTGTTTCCAATGAACTTTTAAAAAACCAGGCAGGGCATCAGCAGGTGGAATTTGGAATGCAACAAAACTTTCTTTCCGGTATGTCCGTTTCTGTGGATTGGACTGTGGCAGCTGAGTTACTGGGAATTGGAGCATTTCTCATTCTGATAGCGGGATTGATATCGGCGGCAGTGATGATTCCGTATGATCCAATGAAAACTTTGTCCAGTCAAAGACAGGAGGTTCCATAATGTGTATATTAAAGCTGGAGAATCTGGCATATTCTTATAAGGGAAGTGCGGGGAAAGTTTTTGAACATCTGTATTTTGAGTTTGAAGAAGGAAAAGTTTATGCAGTCCTGGGAGAGTCAGGAGCAGGAAAAACAACGCTGTTATCTCTGTTGGCGGGATTTGAAACCCCGACGGAAGGCAGTGTATCGTTTCAAAAAAGAGATCTTAGAAAGATCAATCCATATATTTATCGGAGTCATTATGTTGGGACTGTGTTTCGATCTTATAGTCTGCTTCCACAATTGACGGCACTGGAAAATGTGCTGCTTTCTATGGATTTGGCAAAAGTTTCCGGCAAAGATAACAGAGAGAAAGCAAGGAAACTGTTAAATTGGGTTGGAATCAATGAAGAAAAGATGGAATACCGGACGTCAAAACTTTCTCAGGGGCAGCGTCAGAGAGCTGCTATCGCCAGGGCGCTTTCTTATGACCCGGAAATTCTTTTGGCAGATGAACCCGCAGAAAATATAGATTGTGAGACTCAAGAAGCAATTATGAAAATTTTCCATCAGTTGGCACAGAAAGGAAAATGCATTATTATAGCAACCCATTCAGAAGAGATTGCATTGCAGGCAGATGGCGTAAAAAAATTGCCGATAGTCGGATAAAAGGAGTTTTCCCAAACGGAAAACTCCTTTTTGTGATAGCGATGAGCCAAAGTTGGGGCTTGCCGAGACCTTGGCGCCTGTTTACAATCCCAGAATGTGCCTTTTGGCACTTCCGGCAATTAATCTCTTTTTAAATGGGGAACCATAACTTCCAGAATTTCTAAAACATGTTTTCGTTGAGAAGAGGTCAAGCGTGTGGTAAGCTCCATAAGTTGTTTATGATCAGATGGAATATCAAAATCCAATCTCTGAGAGGCGTCTCCAAACAACAGATAATCTGCGGAAACCTGCAGTGCAAAGGCAAGGGATGCGAGAATATGGATGGACATGGATTTACGTCCGGATTCGATTTCGTACAGATAATGAGGCGTAATTCCTGCCATCTCAGATAACATCTCCTGAGTAAGTTTCTGATCTTTTCTAAGATGTTTGATACGAAGACCTGTATCTTTGATATTAATTTTTGTAAAAGCCTTTCTTTCGCTCTGATTCATATCAATCAATCTCCCTCCATAAAAATACTATAGCTATTAGCCATAGATTGCCACGATCTGAAAGCAACATTCCTGATTAAAATGTTGCTGGAAGCAATATACAGTGTTACCATAGATGGGGAAGACAATTCAGAATGACAGAATAGAAATTGGGAATACTAAAGGAAAAGATCCGGTGTGGAGAAAGGGAATTTATATGTTCGGCTTAAAAAATATTCAAAGAAAAATATTCTATCGGTTGTTGAATTATCACAAAAACTTAGAACTTTTAAAACAAGTTCCGCATATTTTGTATGAAGATTTTGCTGTAGTATACTTTATTTTGGAGAAAAAGGAGAACGATGTGATGTCTCCGGTTTTTATTGATCGAAAAAAAATGGAGGATTGGAACCTGAGCGGGGAATTACTGGAACAGTATGCCAGAGAGAATACACCGGCTGTTTTTCCGGCAAAGATTCAGGCGATGTCAGGATTTGCAGGACATACTCCGGAGGATGAACCGGCGTTTTTATTGACCAATGAACAACAGTTTTATGGTGCGGGGGTGATTCTTTACGAGGGGGTACTGGATCGGTTTGCCCGTCAATATGAGTGCAATTTGTATCTTCTTCCAACCAGTATCCATGAGTTTGTCATATTATTTGACCGGAGACAATTTCTACAGGAAGAATTGCTGAAAATTGTACGGGAATCCAATAACAATTTGATTTCTGAAGACGATTTTTTGTCGGATAATGTATATTACTATGACAAGGATGATCGTCAGTTTTTTTCTCTGTTCTAGTGAAATTTACAGAAAGAATGGAGTTTCAGTCTGATTTAGGATATAATAAAAAAAACGCTTTGATAGATAAAAGGAGGAATTAATGAGTCGGATCAGATTGAATTCCGCATGTATCCAATGCATGATGGAGAAACACTTATGCAACTACGATCAGGAGATGGAAGAGTCGAAAAAATTGGAGTATATGCATCGTATGGTAAAAGTTGTGGCAGATGCAGATATGACGGAGAGTGCTCCGGTGATTACGGGAAGAATTTTGAAATTACAGGATGAGATGTTTGGAAAGCGAATAGATTATGTGCCTGTAAAACAAAAGTTTAATGGGATGATGCTTTTGGAGGAGGAAAATATCTGGGGAAAAATTCTCTCGGCAAAAGATCCTCTCAGGATGGCAGTGCAGTATGCTATGACCGGAAATTATATTGATTTTGGCACAATGTCAGAAATAACCGGAAAAAAGCTGCATGAGCTTTTGGAGGAAGCAGATCAAATTGTTCTGGATGAGCAGGAGTTTTCTCGATTAAAAGACGATTTGGAGCACGGTACAAAACTTACATATCTTACAGATAATTGTGGAGAAGTGGTGCTGGATAAATTGGTGATGCGGACAATTCAAAGGTTATATCCAAAACTGCAATTAACTGCAGTTGTTCGGGGAGCGCAGGCGTTAAATGATGCGACTATGGAGGATGCACAGGAAGTTGGACTTACGCAGCAGGTCAGGGTGATCGGAAATGGAACGGATATTACGGGAACGGAATTAGATCAGATTTCAGAAGAGGCAAGACAAAGCATTGAGGAGGCAGACGTAATTATTTCCAAAGGTCAGGGGAACTTTGAAACTCTCCAGGGGTGCGGAAAAAATATTTATTATATGTTTTTATGTAAATGTCAATTGTATATCAAAAGATTTCATGCTAATTTATTACAGGGAATTTTAATTCATGACAGGAAATGTTGTTAAGGACAGGAGAGGAGACGTTTTATGGTAGCAATAATAATCGCAGGGGTCTTGGCGGTCGTGATCGTTGTGTGGGGAATTAGCGCATATAATGGATTTGTTGCATTGAGAAATAAGACCGAGGAGGCTTTTTCGGCAATTGATGTGTCATTGAAGAAACGGTATGATTTGATTCCAAATTATGTGGAAACCGTGAAAGGATATGCAAAGCATGAATCCGAAACACTGGAAAGAGTGATTGCCGCAAGGAATATGGCAATGAATGCGGCGGATTTGGGAGAACAGATGGAACAGGAGAATGTGCTGTCCGGGGCGTTAAAATCTTTGTTTGCGGTGGCGGAGAATTATCCGGATTTGAAAGCAAATGAAAATTTTAATATGCTGCAGGATCAGCTTCAGAGACTGGAAGAGGAAATTGCCGGTTCCAGAAGATATTATAACGGCGTTGTCAACCGCTACAATACGAAGGCTGAGATGTTCCCGGGAAATCTGATTGCAGGTGCGTTTCATTTTGACAGGAAACCTTTGTTTGAGGTTGGTGCTCAACAGGAACGGGAAAATGTGGAGATTAAGTTCTGAGCGGCTAAGATGAAGCATTAAGAAACGAAGGAAAAACGGGGAGGAGTAGGGCTTATGAAAAAGTATATGGTAAGGATCGGTGTTATATTGTTTGTGATCCTTACAGTGTTTGCAGGAAAGGGTTTTTCTGTTCAAGCAAGTGAAGAGCTTACCTATGACAGGAATATGGAAACAAAGAATTGTGAGGTAACACTCGTGCTGGGTGAGGACGGAAGCTATACCGTGACAGAGAGCTGGAAGGTTGAATTTAAAAAGCCAAGGCATGGGATCTATCGCTATATTCCTTATAAAGGGAAGATAAATTTTTATGAGAAGGACGGAACAAAGAAAAGTCTTCTTTATTTTGCGGACTTCAACTTGAGGTCCAATAACAGCGGGACCGATTTAGAGGAAAGTTCTGAAAACGGAAGCAAAATTTTGAGATTTGGAGAGGAAGAACGGCTAGTTCACAGTGGAACCTATCAATTTACATATCGCATGGCACCGAAATATCAGGGAGATCTTTATCAGAAGCTTTATTTTAATATTTTTCCGGGACAGTGGCAGAATGAGATTCCGGCGGGAAGCCGTTTGCGACTGTACTTTCCAAAGAAAACAAACTTTGATAAAATTCAGTTTTATTATGGACCCCTTGGTCAGACAAAAGCTGCAAAAGAAATTTTAGATCTGAAATTTGATAAAGAAAAACATATGATTTCCGGCACCTTGGAGAAAAATTTAAAGTTTCAAAATGGCCTGACATGTTTTGGAGATCTGGGAGAGGGATATTTTTCCCATAGAAATGAAATTCAAACACACCGATGGATTTTGGCGCTGGCAGTTTTTGTCCTTGTCTTGGTCATGGTGCTCTATCTTTTCTTCGGAAGAGATAAGAAAGTCATCCCTTCCATCCAGTATCAGCCGCCGGAGGGATTGGACAGTGCGGCAGTGGGATATATTTTGGATGGAATGGTAGATTCTAAGGATGTGATTTCCCTGATTCTTTATTGGGCAGACCGAGGGTATTTAAAGATTCAGGAAACAGGGAAAAAGGATGTTACATTCATCAAACAGAAAGAAATTGCAGACAAGGAACCGAACTATCAGATTTATATGTTTGAGGAATTGTTTGGAAAGAAAAACAAGGTGAAAGCTTCAGCTTTAAAATACAAATTTGCCGATACGATTGCTGTGGTCGGTGACAAAATCCAGTACCAATATCGAAATAAGATTTATACGGCATCTTCCAAAGCGGCAAGGATTGTATCTATGATTTTCATTCAGATTCCGGTGGTGTTATTTGCTGTGATGATGTGTTCCTATGGACAGGCAGGGCTTTTGGATATTATATTGTTGCTTGTGTTTTGGGCAGCCTATCTTGGCGCGGGAATTCTGGCATGTCTGACCGTAGACAAATGGTATGCAATGGCTTCGGGAGGCAGAAAAGGCAGTGTGTTGGGTGCGGCTGTGCTGGCAGTTGTTGGACTGGTCGGAGCAGGAGGATATTTCTATGTTCGCATCCGACAGGGGGATCTGTTTGATTTCTTGTGGGTCTACGGAATCCTTGTGTTGTTTGCAGCAGCAGAGCTTGTGTTTACTGCATTTATGAAGAAACGGACGCAAGAATGTGTTCAATGGATGGGATATCTGGCAGGCTTGCGTGACTTTATAGAAACTGCTGAACTGGACCGCATGAAAGCGATTGGGAAAGAACATCCCAATTTATTTTATCACATTCTCCCTTTTGCAATGGTATTTGGTCTGTTTGATTTGTACGCGGAAAAGTTGGATGCACTAAAGGTACCGGCGCCGGATTGGTATGGATATGATGCGGATCTTCCTTTGTTCCATTATTATATGATGGGGAACTGTATGCATCATGTTGTGACAGATCATCTGACCGCAGTCAAAGCTTCGGAAGTGGCCGGAGATACATTTTCCGGAGGTGATTTTACCGGAGGCGGAGGTTTTAGCGGAGGCGGCTTCGGAGGCGGAGGCGGAGGAAGCTGGTGATGTTTTGGAGAGAAGTAGGATGACATATATTGTACATAAAAATAAAAAGGAAAATAAACATTGTGCTGCAGTCAATTTTGTGTTGGCAGGAGTTTTCGTTCTCTTATCAGTGTATGGAGAAACATACCGGTTTTTGACTGTTCTGATTGCAGTGTTGTTTGGATTTTTAGCGATTCAAATACTTTTCGCAGCATTGGGCGAAGATAAATTATTGGTTTTGACAGAAGATACCATGGAGATTTGTCTGGGACTCGGAAGACAATCATTAAAATTACCATGGAAAGAACTTTCAAATTGTAAGCTTTATAAACGAAAAAATTATATGGAAGTTAAAATCTATTATAAGGACAAAAAAAGTAAAAACAAATGTAAAAAACTTCTGTTGGGAGATAAATTTTCTTTGTCTGATTTCATGGTAAAATATATGGCAGAAGAGGTAGAGGAGGTCTATGCAATGATAGATAATGCATGGAAAGATTATGGAAATGGAGAAGAGCAAAATTGTGTTACGATTCATCGCAGCTACAAAAAACAGAAACTCAGAGCTGTGCAGTGTGCAGTTGTTGTCATTTTGGTTATGCTTTTTATGTGGAAGGAACAGGGAGATCTTCTTTGGATGAAGCTGATGGAGCTGCTGATTATTGCACTTTTTGTCGGGACAGGAATATCGAGTGTAAAAGAACTGTCTAAAAATCCGGATTATATTCATTTAAATTCCGAAGGAATGAAAATAGATTTTGGAGAAAAAAGGGAAAGCTTCTTTCGATGGTCAGAAATTTCAGAGATTGTCTTGACCGGACCAAAAAATAAAAGGATGGAAGGAATTCGTTTTTGTTATGATCAGGATCGATGGCAAAGGATTGATCTGAGTTGGACCACAGAAAAACGTGAGGATGCTGCAGAGACAATTCAACAATTTTGGGAAAAATACCGATAATGTAATTATGGATTTTCCCGCTCCTCCCATTGCCGGATGACCCGATAGGAGCGATCCAGGCGTTCCTTTTTTCTAAGCACTTCCTCTGTCTGACGAAATTGACGATGAAGGCAATGAAGGCAGAGAGGAGCCCCGGAATGTGATTGAAAGCTATGATTATAAACAGGAGCGAGGCAATAGAAGCAGGGAGCAATGTGATAGACAAAGCCTCGTGCATTTTCGTTATAGAAATGTTGATATAGCTGCTGATCCAGCTGAGTCATATGGTATCGGGTATGCTGATACCAGAGCTGCATGTCGGATAGGACAATACGCGCTGCCTCTCGGCTGATCTGAAACATGTGAGAAAGTTCCGCGGAATCTGCTGGTTTGGCATAGTAGACGGCCATCCGGGGAGCTAAAATATGACTGGCAAAATAATTCGCTTCCCGCTCATTTTTCTGATGATCTCCACTGTGGTTTAATACAATATGCCCTAACTCATGCATGAGAGAAAATCGAATACGGTAAAAAGACTGGTCCTCGTTGTAAGCGACCAGTTTTTTTGGTTTAAAATGAAATGCATCGTCGGAGAGACGTTGACAGTATTCATATAATTGTACGTTTGTACGGCGCATTTGCTGGTAAGTTATGATCCGGTATCCGCAGTCCTCAATAAGTTGAAAACAGTCCAAAGGGAAAGATTGAATATGAAACTTCTGGAATAATTCTAGAATAATTTTGTGAATTTTTGTTTGTGTTTTCGTATAATCCAAATGATCTGTCCATCCTTATCTTCTAAAGATCTGAAAGCATGCGAATCAATTCTAACTTCTCCTCAGTGGAAATATCCTTGCCGTTTCGGGCAATTAAATTCTTAAGATCATGATAGGAAGTCTGTGGTATTGCTTCATCAGAAAAATATTCTACGGTAACTCCCAGTTCCTGGCTGATCCGCACAAGAAGACCAATGTCAGCCTTTTTGCTGTCTCGTTTAATCATAGAGTAAATCGTAGTGGGAGCGACCCCTACTTTCTGAGCCAATTCATTGACATTAGTCTCTTTTTCTTTCATTAATGTGGTAAGTTTCGTTCCGATTCCCATAAAAACCGCCTTTCTAATATGAAATCCATAGAAAATCTTATAATCAATATATCATATCTGCGGCGGCAAGTAAATTGCTTCCTCTGTTTCGCACGCTAAAAAATACTCGAACGAGTAGAAAAAGCATTGACAATAAACTCA
Organism: uncultured Anaerostipes sp.; assembly: GCA_905213305.1. Classification (GTDB taxonomy): domain Bacteria; phylum Bacillota; class Clostridia; order Lachnospirales; family Lachnospiraceae; genus Anaerostipes. The sequence goes on along the minus strand of CAJMHU010000009.1, from coordinate 39,313 downwards.
AATGAGCATATTATAAGAGTGTAAAATATGCAAGTGCGTAACAAATGATTCTTGGACCCAATCAGAACGACCGATGGGACATCGAAAAGATATATTTATTATAAAACGTATGTTCGATAAAGGCAAGAGGAAAGGTGGAAATTTATGGTGTTAAAACAAAAAGAATTAGAAAAAATTTATTTTCTTAATTTGGAATTGGAAAAATTAAGAGAAGAAATGAAAAATTTAAATCAGAAGGCGATACCCGGAGGAGGAGCACTGGATGGTCTCCCCAGAGGAAATCAATATAGTGATAAGACCGGAGAGATTGCAGCGAAAAGAGTTTTGCTGGAAGAGCAGCTAAGAAGGACGATTCAAAGATTGTTTGATGCCAGAAGGGAATTGGAAAGATGTCTGGAGGAAGTGGATGATCCGGAGCTTCGTATGATTGTTCGATATCGGGCGGCATACAATCTCGGATGGCAGGAAATCGGAGATGAGATGGGAATGGATCGCAGAACGGCTGCAAGAAAATATGAGAATTTTAAAAAAAAGTATTTTGCCCACAATGCCCGGTGAAAGAGTGATATTATGATAACACATCGAAAAGGGAACATATGTTCTGTATCGAATGTGAAATAAAAAGGAAAGGAGGTAAAAAATGCAGCAGCAAATTTATGAAAAGCTGAGTAGTTTGGAAGAGCTGACGGAACTCTTATCTAAGTATCAAAATGCTCCGGCAATTTTCTTTCAAATGGTTCCCCGGGAGGCAGCGGATGAGGCGTTTCCAAGATTAGTTTGCGGAATAAAAGAAGAAATTAATATGAAGCATGATTTTTTAGGAGAATTGGAAATAAGAATCGAAGAATCGGTGGAGATGGAATCCAAAGCGGATCTGATTCAAAAAATTCTAAAAAAGAAGTTAAGGAACAGTTTCTTTTTCGATGAGGAGCAATTCTTTAGCTAAGAATCAAAAGAGCAACAGACAGATTTTTTTATTAGAGTTGTTGAGAACTCAAAGGGAACAAGTATCGGAGGAATTGTGTTCGATCATTGCCGATGCTTTAGAAGGAGCATATAAAAATATACCATTGGCAACTTAAAAGGAGGATGTTATGAATATTAATATTTACGAGTCGGGAAATACAAGCAGTTATATTACTCTGCCGATGTTACCTGAAACAATGGAATATAGCAGTTCATCAAGGTTCCAGGAGTATGAGATTTTAGATTTGGGAAAAGTTATGATTCCAAAAGGAAGGAATCTTTGTAGGATTGCATGGGAAGGAATTTTTCCTGCCTATGTACGAAAGGGACAGTCTTATATTCAAAAGGAAGTAAATCCACTGAACAAAGGAAAGAAGATTTCGGATGCAGATTTAAAAAAACCAGAATTTTATATCAATTTTTTGGAAAGCAAACGAACAGGAAATAAAAAGGTAGAATTACTTATTTCCGATTCTGTGATTAATAAAAGAACAATGTATATTGAGGAATTCAAATATAAATTAACATCAGTTGGTGACTACAAGTATACAATTCAATTTGTGGATGCAGTAGATTTGATTTTGAATCAATCAACTAAGCGTTCTTCAAAAAAACGAAAAAGTATAAAGTAAAGTCAAATAAAGAAACTTTAAGAGATCTTGCTAAAAAGTATTATGGAGATGGGAAAAAATATCAAACAATTTATAAAGCAAATAAAAAGAAAATTGATCAGAGAGTGATCAAAGAGAGGAAGAAAAATCCTAAATTAAGTAAGTATTCTATTTTTAAAGGACAAGTTTTATTAATCCCATCGGTTTCATCAACAGAAAAACGAAAGGTAGCAATATTGGCGTTGCAAAAAGCAATGAACAAGGATAAAGGACAGTATAAAAAAGTTATAGAAAACGGACGATTAGATTCAAAGACAAAGGCTGCTATGAAACAGATCTTTATCAAAAAGGGAAAAAGAGGAGAAGTAGTAAAATTTGTACAAGGAAGAGTTGGGGCCTCCAAAGATGGAATATGTGGGGATTCTACTGTAAAGAAAATTAAAAATTATCAAAGGAAAAATGGATTAAAAGTAGATGGTATCGCAGGATATGCTACATTGACTAAGATGGTGAAATAAAGAGAGGTGAGTAAAATGGAAGCATCAGTGGAATATCCGAAATATAAATGTCTGATTAAAACGAAATCGGGGATATATAATGTGTCTAATTTATTGACGGGATTAACAATCACACAGGCATTATGATATTGGAGGTAGAGAAATAAGATGGCAGCAAGAGGGAGTACCAAATTAGCGGCAGTATTACAGAGTCGAATGGGAAATATTAAAAATTTTAATGTTTCTCCTGTTGCTGAATTTGGCAAGATTGATTCAATGGGAAATTTAGTTTTAGATAGTTTTCCGGATGAAGTAGTAGAAAAAACAGAATATGTAATATGTGACTTTGCGCAGAAATTAACATTAGATCCAAAGGATCGGGTTTTAATCTTATGGGCAGATGATATCCCTGTGATTCTGGGGAAAATAAAAAAGAAAAGTTAGGAGGTAGAAAGAGATGGACAATGTATTTCCTGAAGATTTAGATGATGAAGAATTGGAATTGCAGGAGTTAGATGAAGCATTTTATGATGAATTTTATGGATATCGAAAAAGCATTAGTTTTGATGATTCCGTGAGAGATTTTAAACAAGACGGTACGAAAAAGCTAATAGAAGCTGATGGCGTGGAAGCATGGATTCAATGGTGTATGAAAATTTTGCAAACCAAAAGATATATATGCCAAGCATACAGTGATGATATTGGCCTTGATATTGAGCAAATTTTTCAAGCTGAAGACAGAAAAGAAATTGAAAATCTACTTAAGAAAGAAATTGTTGATGCATTGGAGGCTGATCCCTATCATCGAACGGAAGTGGTTCAGTCTGTGGAATTTCTGTGGGTGAATGATGTGGAGGTAGAGGTTTTGTGTCGGGTTATCGGGATAAATTCTAATGAAGTAGAATTTCAAACAGTAATTCAAAAATGAGAAAGGAGACTATTATGGAAGAAGAAATTTTTGATGAAGTGGAAGAATTAGAGGAGGATGATTTTCAGGTTCCGGAGTTTTTAAAGGAAACCTGCAGTGAAGAGGAAATCCATCAAAGAATGTTGGCGGAGCTGCCGGAGGACATCGACAAATCAGAAGGGGGATACATATACGATTTAACCAGACCGACAGCCATTGAGGTGGCAAGAATGAAAGAATTTGAGCTGGTAGAAACCATCAAGCTGATTTGGCCTCGTTTTGCAGAAGGAATTTATTTAGATTATCATGCGGAAACGAGAGGGCTGGAACGAAAAGAAGCGACCAATGCTTCCGGGAAATTATATATCGAGGGGAAAATCGGTACGCTCATTTCAGAGGGTACTATTTTTATGACAGAAAGTATCAATGATGAACCGGCAAAAGAATATGTGACTTTAGAAGATGCAGAGATCCTAGAAGGTGAGGACGGTACAGGAAGTGTTGAGGTAGAAATTCAGAGTATCGAGGCAGGAATGAATGGGAATAGTGCGGCAGGAACCGTACTGCTGCAGGACGATATTTCAGAAGATATCACACTGGTTATCAATAAGGAACCGATAACGGGAGGAATGGAAGCCGAAGAGGATGAGAGTCTCAGGGAGCGAATTATGGAATATGACCAGGCACAGGGGCAATCCTTTATTGGAAATATCAACGACTACAAACGCTGGGCAACGTCTGTGGAAGGAGTTGGAGATGCAGTGATTTTAACTCCTGAGGATGACAGCGGGGTCATTGAGATTGTCATTACGGATTCCAATGGTCAGCCGGCATCAGAAGAATTATGCCAGAGTGTTTATGACTTGATTATGCAGCCGGATGATCCTGAAAAGAGATTGGCACCGATCAATGCCAAAATTGATGTGAAAGCTCAAAAAAGTATGCTTTTGACGGTTTCGGCGGATGTGGAATTGAGGGATGCAAAACTGGAGACGGTTGAGAAAACTGTTGCGTCTGCGTTAAATGACTATTTGAAGTTTGCCGCAAATGATAGAGAGATACGATATACACAAGTGTGTAAAATTTTAGGGAATACCGAAGGAATTTATGATTATAAGAACTTAATTGTACAAAATGCTGAAGATTCGTCGCTTTATCAGGATACTGCTGTGAATCTTCCAATTCCGGCAGGCAGCATTCCAATGCTTCAGTCAGTGACATTAACGGAAACGGAGGTTTTGTATGAGAAATGAAACAGAGAAAATGCATAAGATTTTAACAAGCCCGGAAGCTCAAAAAATCATAGATTTTGTGAGTCCGGTTTATGGAGAGGCTTATGTAGGACTTTCGTTATTTCAGGCGATCGGAACGGTATTAGATGATATTGATCAATTTCCGGAGCGAATGAAAGATCAGCTGGTGCTGCAGCTGGTATCGGAAGAGTGGGCTATGGAATATTGGGAGGAACAGTATCGCTCTTATCCTCAAAATTCCTGGACTATGGAGCAGCGCAGGCAAAATCTGTTGGAGAAGATAAAAAATCATTACTATAATCCGAAAAAGATTGAAGATACACTTGCAGCTTTGACAGGATATACCGTCGTCTTGACAGAACATCTTGCGAAAAATAAGTTCGGAGTGTTTGTACAGGGATATGTGAAGGATCAAACGAAAATCCGGGAATTTTTAAACCAGGTGAAACCGGCACATCTGATTTATGAGATAAAAATGTCAGAGCTAATTGAGACAGAGACAACGACGTATTTGGGATCTTGTATCTCAGAACACGAACATTATGAAATAACGGTTATGAATTAAGAAAGGATGAACATTATGAATCTTTGGAAAAATACAGTACTTACAAAAAAGGGAATGAAACTTCAAACAAAACTGATGAAAGGCAGTACTTTAAAGATTACAAAAATCAAAACGGGAACAGGAAGAGCAGAGATTGTGGATTTGAGAGAACAGACAGAAGTTTTGGGTGCTAAGCAGCAACTGCTTGTTCAGGAAATGAAACAGGGAGAGGAGGAAGTCGTAATTCCGGTATTGCTAAATAATATGGATGTTGCAGAGCCGTATACTTTATGGCAAGTAGGTTTTTATGCTGAAGATCCGGAAGAAGGTGAAATACTTTATTGTCTTGCTCAGGCAGAAGAAGGAAAAATGATTCCATCAAATTTAGAAAGCCCGGGATTTTCAGTTACTTGGAATTTCCATTTTAAGGTTTCCAATGATATTTCTATGGAGGTGAACCTTGATCCGGCAGGATTAGTATCCGTAGAAACATTTGAAGATTGGGTTGAGCAATCGAAACAAGGTATGGCAGACGTTCAGGAGAAATTAGCGCAGCTAAATTCAGATTTACTGGAAAAAGTTTATCCAGTGGGAAGTATTTATGTTTCTGTAAACAATACAAATCCTGGAAACATTTTCGGTGGAACTTGGGAACGGTTTGCCAATGGACGTACATTGGTAGGTGTAGATGAAAACGATGGTAGTTTTAATGGCATAAAGAAAATTGGTGGGCATAAAGATTTACAAAATCATAGTCATAATATGAGCAGCCATACACATGTAATTAATCTGATATCTGGAGTACAAAGTGTATCACACACACACACGGGACAGGAAGTTCTACTTGCAAATATTGGCCTGTTACAGATGAATCACCAGGTGCGGATTCTGGAGATGTAGGGGGAACAACCTATAAGTATCCTAGAGTATCTGGAAATGCAACATGGTCCAGAATTACAAATACAGGAGTACAATCAGTTAATCATACGCATAATATTTCTGGAAATACAGGTACTCCAAGTAATAATGCTACAGCTGCATCTGGAACAGGAAATGCCGGAAATTTGCCACCTTATATTACTGTGTTTATATGGCTACGTGTAATGTAAAAAGCATTATTGATACAGTCAGTCAAATAAAAACAAAAAACTAACTAAAATCCATATAAATCGCTTGACATATATTTTAAAGATTCTTGATAAATAAAACTGTATATACTAAGTGCCCAGTATATTTTGTACTAGATGTCAAATTTCTGTTTCACGAATATATAATGTTGTTATACAGAATTATTTAAATTTATTTTATCAACTTTTTCTCCAATAAGAGTATTTATATCTGAATTTAACTACCTAATGTCGTGTTAAAATGCTCTTTGAAAGGAGTGATTTTTTGAGGGACAAGATAATTAGTAATATTTTAAGAAAAATGGGAATGTTGTTGTCTGAAACACAGCAAAGACAGTTAGAGGAAGTATTGGTGGCAGAATTTAAGGAGGTTGAAATAAGAAAGGAATCAACCGAAGTCGGTTTTAAGGAAAATACATTGGAAATATTGAAGAATACTTACCTTGCTACATTGGCAGTGGAAAATAAGTCTATAAAGACAATTGAACAGTACAATTTACATTTAAGTCAATTTGTAGAAGCTTTTAAGGGAAAAAAGATTTGCGAGATTGATGCGACGGATATTCGCGGTTTTTTGTTTGCTTATAAAAGAGAAAGAGGGATTTCAGACTGTTCCATGAATAATAAGCGAGGTGCATTATCTAGTTTTTTTACATGGCTATGGGATGAAGAATACATTAATAAGAATCCAATTAGAAAGATAAAAAAGGCAAAAGTCAAGCAAGTACGCAAAAAAGCGTATACACCACAGCAAATAGAAAAAATGAGAATGAGCTGTAAAAATATTAGAGATAGAGCCTTAATTGAAATTTTATCATGTACTGGATGCAGAGTATCGGAAATATGTAATATAAATATTTCTGATATAGATTTTGCAAAAAAAGAGATAAAAATCTTAGGAAAAGGAAATAAGGAAAGATCTATTTTTATTTCTGATTCTGCTATTCCTTACTTAGATCTGTATTTAGAAAGCCGGAAGGATAATAATCCGGCGTTGTTTATTGCAAGAAGGTATCCATATCATCGTTTACAGAAGGATGGAGTGGAAAGAATTATAAGAAATTTGGGGAATTTATGTGGAATTCATGCACATCCACATAAATTCCGCAGAACGTTCTGTACGAATTTGATTAATCGGGGGATGCCTGCACAGGATGTAGCGATCTTAATGGGACATAGTGATGTAAATATGACTTGTAATGTTTATTATGATGCGAATACAGACCGATTAAAGTATCAATATGATAAATATACAGATTAAATTTTAGAAATAATATAACTTTTTAATCTGCCAAGAAGGGAGGTTTTGTTTTTGTACAAAAATTTATCATTAGAAATTAATTGTATTATTTAGAATCAATGTAATGCGAAAAATAAATGGAGATAAAATAAGAAAGCTAAATTCAGATTTAACAACTTCAAATAATCAAATTGTTAAGAAAGCTAATAGTATAGATTTATCAAATCATATAAATAATCCACATACAGTAACGAAGGAACAAATAGGGCTTGAGAATGTTCAAAACTTTTTTATTGCCAAAGGACACCACGGAGCAGTTTCTAATCCTACTGGAAATAAAGACTATTGGATTAATTTTGGACACACATTCTCATCTCCACCAACTGTAATAGTATGTAGTGCTTATAGTGCATATAATCGTGGCGTAGCTGCCGTGGACATCAACACTGTTGGATTCAACTTAAGATACAGCAATGCGACAGGAAATGCAGCAACGGATGCAGCATTTTGGGTAGCTATTGGAAACTAGCTATTACTCTAGTTCATTAAACGATCTTTCCATATCTATTTTCATTTGTAAATGTTAAACACCGCGAACAAGATATAAATCTGAATCATACTATTTACAAATTAGATACAACAAACGGTGTTTAATGCGTAGAGTTTATAGGATTATAATACTAAATATTTGCAATAATAATGACATTTGCTCCGGGCGCTCTTCCTGTTCCTGTGTTATTAAAAAAGCGGATAGTGCCTTGTGTAGTTCCAAAAGAACCAGCAACGCCAGCAACACTTATGTTTCCATATTCCGCTGAATTTGAGGTTGTAGCAACAGATGCTACTACACCAAGCACAGATTTTACTGTTACTCCATAGGGAATAATAACGTCTACATATCCATGTGCGGGAACATTTATTGAATTAACAAGTTGCAGATGATTTTTAGATTCTTCACATTGGCAGTTTGCGATGAAAGTAAAGAAAGACTAGAATTTAAATTTTCTATTATAACTTTATCTGCTTTTTTGTTGAGATTATCCTCAGTAATATTTAAATCTGAATTTAGCTGTTTATTGTAATGTTAAGACCGAGAGGTCTTATTTTTATTTTGTTAGGAAATTCTTTTGGATGGATCTCCTAACAAAATAAAAAATGCTCCGTAAGATTGGGGAGCAGGAAGCCCAAGTGGATTTGTCCGCTTTGTTTACTGAAAATTTGAAAGGAGAAATTATGGAAGAAAATGAAATTGAAGTTCGTTTTGCAGAACACCGAAAAGACATTCGTTCACTGGAAAAGCGAATGGACAAGCAGGAAGCACAGAATGAAGTGATTCAGGACCTTGTGATCTCTGTCAAAGAGATGGCGATGAATCTGACTCAGATGCTGGAGGAATTAAAAATACAGGGTGTCCGGCTGGACAAGCTGGAACAGGAACCGGCGGAGAGTTGGAAATTAGTAAAAACAACCCTTCTTACGGCGCTGATCAGCGTACTGATCGGAGCAGCAGTTGGGCATTTGATTTAAGGAGGATAAGGATATGTTTCAGAATAGTGTATTCAAGGTATCGGTAGATACAAAAAAATGGGCAAAGGCAGCAGGTGTGAGAGCTGTGAAGACTATGGCGCAGACTGCGGTGGCTTTATTGCCGGCAGCCGCCACGATTACCGCGGTAGATTGGAAAACCGTTGCGGGAACCGCAGCACTTGCAGGAGTGGTATCTTTGCTGACTTCCGTTGCCGGACTGCCGGAGGAAGAAGCAGTGGACTTATTAGAGGATCCTATGCTACAGGATACAGAATATAACGACGTGGAGGACGTAGAGCCGGAAGCAGAAGAGGAGGGGGAAGCATAATGGTAAAATATAATGTACATGGAGGGCATAACCCATTCGGGGAAGTTGCCTGCGGGGCAAAGGGATTGTTAGATGAGAGCAAAGAGGACCGGAAAATTGCAAAAGCAATCATAAAGTATTTAAAGAAAGGCGGCGCAGCGGTCTATGACTGCACGGTGGAAAATGGGAAAAGTCAGAGCGATGTGCTGGTAAAGATTTGCGCCAAATGTAATGCGCACAGTGTGAAACAGGATTATTCGGTCCATCTAAATTCCGGCAGGAACGACAGAAAAGGAGATAAAAAAGTAGGAGGCTTTGAAATCTGGGCGTACAGCTGGAATTCTTCTAAGAAAGCAGTGGCAAACCGGTGCAGAAAGAAAATGAAGGCTCTTGGGTTTACCGATCGGGGACTGAAGACATCCAAAAGTTTGTATTATCTGAAGCACACCAAAGCGCCGGCGATGCTGTTTGAAATTTGTTTTGTGGATGATAAAGACGATTATCTGCTGTATAAATCTGTGGGAGCGGACAAGATCGGTAAAGTGCTGGCAGAAGCAATTCTGAATCAGACCATTGGGACCTCCACGGCAAGCAAGGTTGTTAGCACACTCAAAGCAGGTGCAAAGGTCAAAATCAAATCCGGCGCGGTATATGGCGGAGCCAGCAGGGGAAAGAAAGTTGCTTCGGCTTATACTGGCAAAAAGTATACGGTAAGCAAGGTTCAGAAAAACAATGGACAGCAGGAAGCGCTGATCAGGCAGCTCAATAGTTGGGTGCCGACAAAATATTTGCAGATTCTGTCAAAAGAATCTTAGATATCAATGTCTCAAACAATCAAGGGGAAAGAAGCGTTTTCCATCTTCGTAAAATATGGTACAATTTCCAAAGGAGATCTGTAAAATATAAAAATCGAAGTAAGATAAGAAAGAACAGGAGTAGCCATGGAACCATCAATGATTGCAGTAGCGAAGCGTGAGAAGAATCCGAAAAGAAACTATCTTTTAGTAAATCGTTTTCAGGGAAAGCATGTGCCGGTGTCACCGACAAAATCATTCAGACTGTTTCAAGAACTGGGGCAAAAACTAGAGGGATGCTATGGGAATGAGAAAATTTTAATGATTGGGTTTGCAGAAACAGCAACGGCAATTGGAGCAGCGCTGGCTGTTCAATTTGACGTTTCCTATATTCAAACAACGAGAGAAGAGATTCCGGGGGCAAAATATTTGTATTTTTCGGAGGCGCACAGTCACGCGGCAGAACAAAAAATTGTTAGAAATGAATTTGATCAGATCCAAGATCAGATCGATCGTATTATTTTTGTAGAGGATGAAATTACCACCGGAAATACCATTTGCAATGCGATCCGTGTCATTGAAAAAGAGTATGAAAAAAACTTTGATTATTCTGTGATCTCGATTGTCAATGGGATGGATGCCGCGGCAAAAAGGAGATTTGAGGAAAAGAAGATCGATCGTTTCTATCTGCTGTCTGCAAAAAATGAAGAGTATCGGTCCGTCGCAGAACTGTATCAAGGTGACGGAAGCTATTATAAGGCAGGATCTCAGGTCAATGAAGCATATATCAGGGATATTGTTTTGAAAGGATGGACAAATCCCAGACATTTGACACAGGGAAAAGTGTATGAAAAGGCTTGTGGGGAACTTGTGCAGTCGATTTGCCGGGAACTTGATGCTTGTCAAAAACAAAAAATTCTTGTGCTGGGAACGGAGGAATTTATGTTTCCGGCAATGTGCGTCGGAGCGGCGTTGGAACAAAAGGGAAAGAGTGTGAAGTGTCATGCAACAACGAGAAGTCCCATTGCAGTCAGCCGAGAGACGGAATATCCACTGAAAGAGCGATGGGAGCTGATCAGCTGCTATGAGGAGAGCCGAAAAACGTATGTGTATGAACTTGAAGCATATGATTTGGTTCTTGTTATCACGGATGCTCCGGGAGTGGCGGATCGAGGAATGAAAACTCTGCTTCATGCTTTGCAGGAGTGTGGAAATAAAGATATCATTGTAGTCAGGTGGTGTGAGAAATGAGAAGCAGTTATGAAAAAGAGGATGTAACTCTGTTGCTGAAGGATATTACCGGGCAGGTGGAGCCACAGTCAACAGAAGAGAGAGAACGGCAGATTCAGTCAGGGCGACATTACTGTGAGATGCTGCCAATCGAGTATGTTCCTACAAAAAAATATATGGAAGCCTATGAAAATGCATTGCTGCATTATGCAGATCCGGTGGCAGACGCAGTAGGTACGCTGGCAGACAAGATTTTAAAAAAACGAGGGAAAACAGTGGTTCTTGTATCGTTAGCAAGAGCCGGGATTCCGGTAGGAATCTTGCTGAAACGATACTTTCGCTGGAAATATCAAATGGAAATACCACATTATTCTATTTCTATTATTCGCGGGAGAGGAATTGATCAAAATGCCATAAAATATTTGCTCGACCGCTATGAGGCAAAAGATCTTTTATTTGTAGACGGATGGACTGGAAAAGGAGCTATTTTTCGGGAACTGGAAAAAGATGTGAAAGAATTTCAGGATGTTTCGTCTGAATTGGCGGTGCTGGCGGATCCGGCAAATTTAACGGAGCTTTGCGGAACACATGAGGATCTTCTGATTCCAAGCTCATGTTTAAACTGCACAGTTTCAGGCTTGATCAGCAGAACATTTTTAAGAGATGATATTATCAAAGAACAGGACTTTCATGGGGCTGTTTATTATGAGGAGATGGAAGCACAGGATTTATCCCGGCAATTTTTACAGGCGATAGAGTCAAAATTTCAAAAATATTCGGAGAGGGCCCGCGAGAGGGTACCGGAAGGTACAGGATTGGAGGAAGTGGAAGAATTAGCGCGGAAGTATAAAATAAAAGATATCAATTTGATAAAACCGGGGATCGGGGAAACTACGAGAGTACTGCTTCGGAGGATTCCATGGAAAGTGCTCATTTCCAATCAATGGAAGGAGGATCCGTCTTTGGAACACATTGTGCGGCTTGCAGGGGAGAAGCAGGTTCCGGTAGAATATTGCCGGCTGACCCATTATAAGGCATGCGGATTGATCCGAAGTATGGCAGATACGTAAAAGCTGTCAGGGCATGGGAAGGATTTTAACCCTCAACATGCCCTGAAATTCCATAAGCTTCTGAAAGAAATAATATTTTCTGCGCCCAGTTTCTGTGGGTTTTATATTCATTCATACGTTCGTGATTCTGGCTTCCGCTGACAAGGGAGTGGGAGGTTTGGTCCCAGCGAAGAATGGACACAGCATCTTCATAATCTTGGCGGGATACTTGATAGGCTTGATGGACAAGAGAAATTTGGTTTGGATGGATCACTGTTTTTCCGATAAAGCCGCAGAGCTGGTCTTTTTCCAGCTCTTTTTTCATGCCATAATCCCAATGGGAGCCGCGGTAATATTCCCAGACAGGCCCGGAAATAACATAATCTTGTCCAAAGACTGAGACAATGTCAGATAATAGATTTGCAATCGGTAAAATATCATAAATGCATTGATCCCAACGACGCCGAAATCCAAAAGCATGACATAGATCGTTTCCTCCGACACGAACATTTAATACAAGAGATTCGACGGAATCCAATTTTTGTTTCAATGAATATAAAAGATCGAACCGGTGGCGAAGGTCGATCATAGAAGGACTTTCCAGAATCGGCATAATGTACAGAGGACGGGGGCTAAGCCGATGGACGGAAAGGGCAGCTTCCAGATAGGCATCTGCGTTTTCCAGGTCAAATTTTGGAAGAATGAAGCCTGTAATCAATGGAGAAGCTTCTGCCCTGTGATAAACTGTAAGAATTTGTTCAGGATTGCGAACCCTTATGAAAATTTTAGGCATAAAAAAATCCTGCCGCGAGGCAGCTTCCTGTAATAAAAAAAGAGAGTGGGTAAGGATTTGCAATGCTTCTTCCACGCAGGCCTCCGGAATGGTATCTTCCAGACAAAGGGCCAGAGAAAAGTTGGAGCCAAATCGATTGTGGATTAAGGATTTTACGATATGTTCAGCGTTGGCGGGACAATACAAAAGAGCGCCGACACTGTAATGTAAAACAGAATTTTTCATAAGTTACACCCCTTTAAATGATACCATTGATTATAGCATTAAAATTTGCAAAAAGATAGTTATTTTCCCTGGAATATGATAAGATTAAAAATAAAGATTGAGGAAAAATAAAGTTATCATATGTTGGGGTCAAGAGGATGTTTAAGCGTGGAACAATCAAAGAGTTCGATGATTTTTTTAAGAAAAGCAAAGAGAGAACAGGAAAGGAAGTTTATGCGTACCGGTTTTGTCAGTTCAGTGAGAAGATCTTGGATTTTCTTATGAAATATTACTCGGAGACAAGGCGTCGGGGGGTGATTTTGGAGGGAAAGATACCAAACCCCACAGAACAGAATCTTTCTTACTATGAAGAAATGATGGGACTTGAATTTCGCATGGATGTAAAGTTTTTTTTACAGCAGCTGCAACGATGGCTTCCAAGATTGGATCAAGAACAGAGAGACCGCATTGCAATGGCAATGTATGATGGTCTGATGGATATGCACAGACAGGGAAAAAATCTGAATATTTTAAAGAATGCTTATATTAAGTTTATGTGCTGGCTGTATTATCGATTTGAACGAATTCTTGTCTTTTTGGGAAAAGAGGAGATTCCGAAGATTTTATGTGAGAGAGATCCGGGGAATTACGGATTACGGATGCTGGATATTCTCTCCAGAGCCGGCTGTGATATGATACTTTTACAGTATGAGTCCATGGAAGACTGCGGTCAAATATCAGAGATTTTTACAGATTATGTGCAGGAAGGAATGAGCTCGTTTCCGAAAGGTTTTGGAATCCGGCAGCTTGGGGAGGAGCAGCAGCGGCGTCAGAACTTAGCGATGCTTTACGGAGAGCGGCCTCAGATTTTTGGGGAGATCAATACATGGAGTCAAAAAAAGGGGATGGAAGCTGCTTTGGAACCTGTTGGAAGCCGCGGAACAGAACCAAATAAATTTTATCATTGCTTTTGGAGAATCACCGGTGTGGAGAATCCGGTCACATATATGCAGGATCTGTTTCGGTTTTATGAACAGATGAGGCAGTCCGGCCGAAAGATTCTGATTCTGGATCAAACGATTCCACAGCCATCGGTGGAAGAGATTGGGGAAATCCGCAGACAGCCCTACAAAACAATAGAGCAGATGCTCTCCCATTTATCCGGCAATATTCGATGCGGGGAGAATCCGCAGCTGGAGCAATTGATAAATCAAACGTTTATTGATATAATGATGGAGAAGTTTGAAAAAGAGCAGGGCAACCTTCAACGACTTGCAAACAAAGCCGTTTATCTTCTGTGCTGGATTCGGAGATACCAAAAGATTCTGTTTCAGGGATGGAAGCTGCCGGAACTTGCCTGTGTGATTGACTTCGGGGGATGCCGGAATGAAAATGAGGCATTGTTTTTGAGATTTTTATCGAAGCTTCCCACAGATTTGTTGATTTTTGTTCCGGACCAGAGTCATCCTTGCTGTCTTCAGGCGCCGGAGCTGCTGGAACTCCATTACGATCAGTCGATGGAGGCAGAGAGTTTTCCTACAGAAAATGCAATGTTGCGCATGGGGACCGCTGCATATTATGCAGAGCGGGAATTGGATACTTTGATGTATCAGGATTCCGGCATGTACAGAGAGAGACAGCATAAGAAAGCCAATGTGGTGAATCTTCAGACAATGTATGAAGAGATTCGTCTTCTTTGGGATGAAGAACTGAAATACCGGCCGAATTTTCAGGTGGTTCAGGAAGTTGTTACAATGCCTGTAATTTGCAGTAAAATATCCGGAGTAAAGGACGGAGATTTAGCAAGGTACTGGGAGGAGCTTCGGAATCTGAATACTGCAGATACCGTTTTGGTTACAAAGCTTCCATGGTTTCAGGGACCGCAAAGAAGTTCTCAGAAGATGAATGTGACGGAGTTTCTGAAAGATGGAAGGCTTCAAAAGAAAAGGATCAAAGATCACCGCCTGTATCCATATGGTTTTTTAAGAGAAGCAATGCAGAATCATATATTGGAGAAACTGGAGCTTTTGATCAACCAGAAGATCATAAAGGGTACCTTTGAAAATGGTACGGAATATACCATTCTTTCAACCGTGTTGAATTTGCCGAAACAGTTGCTTCAGCTGATTCAAAAATTCGATTTTACCAAAAAGAATCCAAAGATTATGATTGTCCACACGACGGAACAGTGCCTTTCTTTGGAAGACAGCATTTTAACGGCATTCTTAAATTTGGTTGGATTTGACGTACTGTTTTTTGTTCCCACTGGATATCGAAGTGTCGAAGGTTTTTTTCAAAAAAATATCATGGAAGAACATGAGATTGGAGAATATTTATATGACCTGAATGTGCCGGATTTATCGGCAGATCGGGGAAGAGCAGCGTTATTATCATGGAAAGAAAAAATATTTAAACGGGGGAATTAAGTATGGGATTAGATTTTGGACAGCCGGGAGCGCAGCAGCCGGCAGTATCGGAACCGATCAATGAGCCGGAAGCTTATGATATCGTAGAAGATCGTCAGAAAATGAATGCGGAATTGACCAATTCACCGGAGGTAGACGCACTTTGCAGCCAGATTGAGGTTTTCAATATGGAGAGTATCGTTTCCTTTGGGGCAGAGGCAGCCGATGAGGTATCCAGAGCTTCGGACGTGGTGTTAAACAGCGTCAATATGTCACAGTTAAATGATACGGGAGAGCTTTTAAATACACTGGCGAAAGTAATGTCCAAGTTTGATATTGAAGAGATCAAAGAAAAGCCGGGATTATTTGGAAAGTTTTTTCAAAATCTAAAAAAACAGCTGGATAAAATTCTGGAAAAGTATCATACAATGGGAGATGAGGTCGACAAGATCTATGTGGAATTAAAGCAATATGAAGCAGAGATCAAACAGACCAATCGCAAATTGGATGAGATGTTTCAGGCGAATGTGGGATATTATCACCAGCTGGTGAAGTATATTCTGGCAGGAGAGCAGGGATGCAGGGAGCTGGAAGCTTATCTTGAGCAGAAACGTCAGGAACTGCAGACAAGTGAGGATCATTCCCTGCAGTTTGAAGTTCAAAATCTTGAGCAGGCGCTGATGATGCTGGAACAGAGAACACAGGACTTGCGGACCGCAGAAAATATTGCTATGCAGTCAATTCCGATGATTAAAACAATGGAATTTAGTAATATGAATCTGGTTCGGAAAATCAACTCAGCTTTTATTGTAACGCTGCCGGTATTTAAGCAGGCACTGGCTCAGGCGATTATGCTCAAACGTCAGAAAATTCAGGCGGAGGCTATGTCAGAGCTGGATGCGAAAACCAATGAAATGTTAATTAAAAATGCAAGGAATACGGCAGAGCAGTCAAAGATGATTGCCAGAATGGCTTCAGGAAGCTCAATCAAAATAGAGACTTTAGAGACAACATGGCGTACCATTGTAAATGGCATTGACGAGACAAAACAGATCCAGGAAAATGCCAGAAAGCAGCGCAGGGAAGATCAGGTAAGACTGCAGACAATGAAAGAGGAATTTCATAAAATGTACCATACGCCCAATCAGGCGAATTCAATAAGGAGGTAATTGATTATGCCAATTAATTTAACGAAGGGACAGAAAGTGAGTCTTACGAAAGGGAATCCGGGACTGAAAAATATTATGGTAGGTCTTGGATGGGATGTAAATGCATTTGATTCCGGCGAGTCTTTTGATTTGGATGCTGCGGCGTTTATGCAGGATGACAGTGCAAAATGCCCGACAGACAAAGAATTTATTTTCTACGGAAATCTGGTTCATGAAAGTGAATCTGTAAAACATCTGGGAGACAATTTAACCGGAGAAGGAGACGGAGACGACGAGCAGATTCAGATTGATCTGTCGAAAATTCCGCAAAACATTTCCAAGATTGCGTTTACCGTAACAATTTATGAATCAGACGCGCGGCGTCAGAATTTCGGTCAGGTATCCAATGCATTTATTCGCATTGTAGACGAGGCAACAGGACAGGAGCTGATCCGCTATGATTTGGGAGAAGATTTCTCCATCGAAACAGCGGTGGTTGTTGGAGAACTGTACAAACATAACGGCGAGTGGAAATTTAATGCCATTGGAAGTGGATTCCAGGGCGGTTTGGCTGCATTGTGTGCGCACTATGGAATTGAAGTAGCATAAGGAGGAGAGCCATGTCAATTAGTTTGCAAAAAGGTCAGAAGGTTAGTCTGACCAAAGAAAGCGCAGGTCTTTCAAGAGTGGTTGTAGGTCTTGGATGGGATGAGGTGAGAAGAGCGAAGGGATTTTCCCTTTTTAAATCAGCGTCCATTGACTGTGATGCGACCGCATTTCTTCTGCAAAACGGGAAATTATCCAATAAACGTGACATTGTCTACTTTGGAAATCTCCGTCATAAATCCGGGACTGTCCAGCATTTGGGGGATAATCTGACCGGAGAAGGAGACGGAGATGATGAGCAGATCATTGTAGATTTGGATCAGATTCCGGCAGAATACGACCGAATTGTAGTTGTGGTAAATATTTACCGTGCAGTGAAGAGAAAGCAGCATTTTGGAATGATTGAAAATGCATTTATCCGTCTGGTGGATGCAAGAAACAATCAGGAGATTTGCAAATATAATCTAACTGATGATTATTCCGACATGACGGCGATGGTTTTCGGAGAAATTTATCGTCATAATGAGGAATGGAAATTTAATGCCATCGGACAGGGTACCAAAGATGCAGACATTGATGCGCTGGCAAAAAGGTATCAATAAGGGGACGCTTTGGGTAGATAAACAAAAATAGAAAAGGGAATTACTATGAATTTTAATGGACTGAAAGATGATGAAGTTGCGGTATCGCGGAGAAAATACGGGTCGAATGAGATTCCGGATTCGGAACCTACAACTTTTTGGCAGGAGTTTAAAGAGACATTCAAAGATCCAATGATCAAAATTTTGCTGTTTATTGCGGCGTTGATGATTGTAATGTTCTTTTTTGGATATGCAGAAATTTATGAACCGGCAGGAACGATTGTGGCAGTGCTGATTGTTGCATTTGTGACTGCAAAAACAGGAGTTTCCAGTGATACAAAATATCGGGAATTAAAAGAGAATACCAAAAAGGATCAGTGTAAGGTTTATCGAAACGGTGTTGTTACGGTGATTGAGGTTGACGAAGTGGTAGTAGGAGACCTGGTTCTTCTTCAATCCGGAGACAAAATTCCGGCAGACGGCGTACTGATTTCAGGAGATTTGCGGGTCGATAATTCTGTGCTGAATGGAGAAGCAGAGGAATGTAAGAAGACTGCGGCGTCGGCAGGTATGAAAATTCCGGAGGATGTCACAGGCGATACATTTGTGGATGCACATTCTTTATTCCGCGGGGCGGTGATTTTTGACGGAGAAGGAGTTTTGGAAGTCCAGAGAGTGGGACTCAAAACTATGATGGGCAAGATGGCAGAAGAAATGCAGGAGGATGATGTGGATTCCCCTCTGAAAGTAAAACTGTCAAAGCTTGCAGATCAGATTTCAAAATTCGGCTATATCGGAGCCGTTGTGATTGCAGTGCTTTATTTTGTTTATTTTATCATATCGGCAGGCGGACCATCGGTTTATTTTGCAATGGGAGCGCCGGAAATTATAAAAGATCTGGTGGATGCGGTATCACTGGCTGTTGTAATTATTGTCTGTGCAGTGCCGGAAGGTCTGCCATTGATGATTTCTCTTGTGCTGATGCAAAATACCAGCAAGATGCTGGACCACAATGTATTGGTGCGCAAAGCAGAAGGAATTGAGACGGCAGGTTCTCTGAATATTCTATTTAGCGATAAGACGGGAACCATTACAAAAGGACAGCTGGAGGTGGTGGATTTCTTCACCGCAGACGGAAAATCAATCGCGCTGGATGAATTGAAAAATCACGGGAAGGTCAAAGGGCTGCTGGATTTGGCAATTGGAAAGAATACGCAGTCTATGTTTGACGCACAGCACAGAGTGATCGGAGGAAATGCAACAGATCAGGCGCTGTTAAAGTTTCTGGGAGAAGAAACATTTCATTTGCTGGATGAAGATAAAGAGTGTAAGATTTCCAAGATGCAGGGCTTTAACTCTACCAATAAGTTCAGTCAGGCAAGAATTGATTATCTCGGAAAAACTTTTTACAAAGGAGCGCCGGAGCGTTTGCTGGAAGCTGCGTCAAAATATTTAGATCATGATGGAGAGATCAAGGAAATTGATTCCGAAGCGCTGAACCGTAAGATTGACGATCTGGCATCAAAGGCAATGAGAGTTTTGGCATTTGGTTATTCCGAACGTCATCTGGAGGAAAATAAAATTCATGAGGATGTTGTCATCATAGGATTCGCTGGAATTCGAGATGATGTTCGTCCATCTGCAAAACAGGCAATTAAGGAAGTGCAGAATGCAGGAATTCAGGTCGTTATGATTACCGGAGACCGTCTGGAGACGGCAAAAGCCATTGCGAAGGACGCGGGGCTCTTAACGTCAGAATCCGACCGCGCCATTTCTTCTGCACAGTTAAATGAGATGAGCGATGAGCAGGTCAAAGAAATTATTTCTGATATTCGGGTGATTGCAAGAGCCCTTCCGACAGATAAGTCCAGAATGGTCCGGCTGTGCCAGGAAATGAATCTTGTGGTTGGAATGACCGGGGACGGAGTCAATGACTCGCCTGCGTTAAAACGTGCCGATGTGGGATTTGCAATGGGAAGTGGAACAGAAGCAGCAAAAGAAGCAGGAGAAATTGTCATTTTAGATGATAACTTCGCTTCAATTAAAGATGCAATTTGGTATGGACGGACGATCTATCATAATATCTTGAAATTCTGTCGTTTCCAGTTGGTAATTAACGTAGCTGCAGTCGTTGTCAGTGCCATTGCTCCATTCTTTGGCGTGGAAGAGCCATTGAAGGTTACACATTTACTTTTTGTAAATCTGGTAATGGATGGCTTGGGCGCAATTATGCTGGGGAATGAGCCGGCTCTGAAAAAATATATGAAAGAAGCTCCGAGACGACGAGATGAGAGCATTGTCAGCAGAAGCATGATGGAACAGATTATTTTTATGGGAGCGTGGCTGACCGTTTTAAGTTTTGTATTTTTAAAACTTCCGTTTTTCGATCAGTTTTTTGAGAATGAACAGCAGCATTTAACAGCATACTTTGTATTGTTTAT
Organism: uncultured Anaerostipes sp.; assembly: GCA_905213305.1. Taxonomy (GTDB): domain Bacteria; phylum Bacillota; class Clostridia; order Lachnospirales; family Lachnospiraceae; genus Anaerostipes. The sequence continues at coordinate 19,083 of CAJMHU010000009.1, read as the reverse complement.
TGTCAGTGCCTTGTTTAATGGATTCAATGTAAGAGACGAGGGCTTTGGAATTTTCAAAGGATTGAATGAAAATCCCGGATTTTTGAAGGTGTTCTTTTTGATCATTGCAGTACAGTTTTTGATTGTCAATGCGGGCGTTGTGCCGTTGGAATTATTTCAGTGGATTGGAAATATGTTTAGCTGTGTTCCATTTGGAGTCACAGGCTGGATTGTGACCGTTGTGTTGGCGGCAACTATGATCCCGATTGATTTGATCCGAAAGTCTTTGATTCATAAAAAATAGAGAAAATGCGGCAGAGGGTTCTGCCGTATTTTTTATGATATTCAGAAAGTTTTGGAGGCGGATTTGTCCGCTTTGTTTTATATTAGGAGAGAGAAGATGATTGTTTTTCATACAGATTTAGATAATACTTTAATTTATTCCTGCAAACATGAAATTGGAGACTGCAAACGATGCGTCGAAATGTATCAGGGAAGGGAAGTTTCCTTTATGACCGAACAGTCGGTGGAATTATTAAAGAAAGTGAATCGGAATGTTTTAGTTGTTCCCACAACCACAAGAACCATAGAACAATATGAGAGGATTGATTTAACCATTGGACGACCGGAATATGCGCTGGTGTGCAATGGAGGGATTTTGCTGGAAAAAGGAGAGATAAAAAAAGAATGGTATCAAGAATCCCTGAATTTAATAAAAGACTGTCAGGAGGAGCTTGAGAAAGCACAATTTTTTTTGGAAAAGGACTCCAACAGAATTTTGGATACCAGATTGATTGAACAGCTGTTTGTGTTTACGAAAAGTGAAAAGCCAAGAGCGTCCATGAATGGTTTGAAAAAATATTTAGACGAAGGGAAGGTGGATATCTTTGCCCATGGGGTGAAACTTTATGTTTTGCCGAAAAAACTGACCAAAGGAATGGCAGTAAAACGGTTTCAAAATTATGCAAAAGCTGACTGCATCTTTGCCGCGGGAGACAGTATATTTGATCTTTCCATGGCAGAGTATGCAGATGTTTTTTTTGCGCCGGAATCTCTGAAAATTCAGGCGGGAGGTAAGAAAAGCATTGCCTATATGGAAGGCGGGAGAGTGTACTCGGAAGAATTGCTGCAGAGGATTTTGAGATTGTCGGAGGAAAAGAAATCTGTCTGAGAACAGAAAAAATATGCCGTATTAAAAAGCCCGTTGTTAATAATCAGAAGAAAAAGTTTCATGCTATACTAAATTTATCTTAATAAAGGAGGTGTGAATCAAAGTTCATTCGTACGGAAAGGAACCTGAAAGATGAAACGTTCAAAAGATAAATTTTATATGAAACAGATTTTTGATTGTATTGCAGACGGGAATATTTTGGCAACGGGAAAAATTGCACAGGAAATTGGACTTTCAGAGAAGTCTGTCAGGAATCGCTTAGGTGAACTCAATGATTTTTTACAGCAAAATAATCTGGGGAAAATTCAGAGAAAACCCAGAGTCGGAATCTGGCTGGAAGCCAGCGGCCATCAAAAAGAACAGATTCAAAGGGCGCTGAGTCACGATGAATGGAAGGCGAGCGGATATGATCCGAGAGAGCGGATGACAGAAACTCTGAAAATATTTTTCAATTTGAGACCGTGGCAGACATTAACGACGCAGCAGTTGTCTCTAAAACTATACTTGAGTGTTCCGACCATGCTGAAAGTATTAAGAGAATGTGAGGAATGGCTCCAGATTTATCATATTTCTCTGATCAATGAGAGGGGAAAGGGATATCGCCTGAAAAGTGAAGAAAATGAATATCGGGTCGCCATAAAAAATTTAATTATGATGAAGGGAACTGCGGAAGATATTCAGGATAATGTCAACTATTTTTTCTCAAATATTGATGTATCTGCCATTAAAAAATGTATTATCCAGACAGAAAATGAGTGGAATTACCGTTTTACCGACGAATCCTTTTATGAGATTTTAATTTATTGCTGTCTTGCCTATAAGAGAAAGGAACTTGCAATTCCTCTTGTCAGTGACTATTATCTGGAAGAATTAAAGATCTTAAAGAAGTACAATGAGTATGCATTTACCGTAGCGATTTTTGAAAAGCTGGAGGAAGTATTTCATGTTCATTTTTTGACAGAAGATATCTTATTTTTATCAATTCAAATTTTATGTTCCAAATTTATCGGGATTTCAGACGTAGATGTAACGCTAAGCCAGGTAAAAAAATATGATAATAAATTAGTGGAATTTGTGGATCGGATGCTGAAAGTTATCGGAGATATTTTGGAAGTGGATTTATCTTCAGATAAGAAAGTAAAAGAGAGTCTGATTGTTCATCTGCGGCCCACAATTTTTCGGTTGCGCTTTGGAACACCGCAAAAGAATGCTCTGATTGATTTTATTAAAGAGGAATACAAAAATGTTTTTCGGGCAAGCTGGGCTATTAGTATTTTGTTTGAAGAATGTTATAATCTGCAAATTACAGAAGATGAAATTGGATATATTGTCCTTTATATTCAGGCAGCGATTGAGAGAGAAAAACATTGGTATCGCACAGTGATGGTTACGAATTTTAATATGGGACATGCCCAGTTGATTCAGGAGAGAATCAGGAAGTCGGTTCCTGAAATCGGGGAGTTAAAGTTTGTGAGTATCCATGATTTTAAAATTCATGATTACGAAGACTATGATATCATTATATCTTCCGTGGAGAGAAAAGAAAAAGATGCAAGAATTGTAGTGGTCCCTAACATATTAAATGAGAACGGAATTCTTACTTTGAGGAATCATTTGGATGATATGAATTCTCAAATGATGAAAAATGCAACTCCATTTTCACCGGAATGCTGTCTGCTGTTTTCGCCGGAGTTTATATTTACCCACATGGACGTAAATTCCAAAGAAGAATGTCTGAAAACCATGTGTAAGGTCATGGAGACAAAAGGAGTGGTCAGTGAGGAATTTTATGATACGGTGATGGAACGGGAGAGAAAGACAACGACAACCATTGAAAATGGCGTAAGCCTGCCTCATGGATCTCCGATGGCAGTCAATGAGTTAAAGGTTGCCATTGCTTTTTTGGAAAAGCCAATTTTGTGGGACAATGAGCAGGTGCAGGTGGTCTTCCTGCTGGCATTTCGCATGAGCACCAGAGATGAAATTCACCGTGTCCAGTTGTTCTACAAAGAATATGTTTCTCTTATTGACTCAGAAGAGAAGTTAACAATGTTGAAAAATATGAAATCCAATATTGCAGTTTATAAATATTTAATCCAGTAAAATCAGGAGGAAGAAAAATGGAGATTAAAAGTGTATTAGATGAAAGAGTGATTGATTTAAATATGAAGGCAGGAGATAAGAAAGAAGCTATCCGGCATCTGGCAGAAAAATTAAAAAGCGCAGGATATATCGAAGATGTTGATGCTTATGTGGAAGATATTTATGTTCGGGAATCTCAGGGACAGACAGGAATCGGAAATTATGTAGCGATCCCTCATGGGAAAAGTGATTCCGTTACGCAGGTAGGGATTGCCATTGGAAAGGTAGAAGATGAAATCCCATGGGAAACACTGGATGGAAAAGGAGTAAAATTAATCTTCTTATTTGCAGTGGGAAATGATAATGAAAATGCCAAAACCCATTTAAAACTGCTTGCCGAGGTTGCCAGAACTCTTGGAAATGATGACGCGGTGCAGGCGCTGCTTGCAGCTCAAACGGTGGAAGATTTAAAAGCTGTTTTTTAAGAGACTGCCCCCATACGGACGATGAAATGTTCAGTCCTGTATGGGGGCTTTTTTGTGACAGCAATGAGTCAAAGTCCGGTTTTGTCCGAGCCCTTGGCAACCGCGCGCCTTAGATGATAAAAAATTACCGTATTAAAACGGAGAATCACAGATAAAAAGGTAAGAGGAAAGAAAAAAATGCCGGATTAAAAAGCCTTCTCTTAATGACCCAAAAGCAGGGATTTAAGGTATGATTAGACCATAAAGAAACGAGGTAAAAGCATTCAGAAAGGGGAATAATTATGAAAATTGTAGCAGTAGCAGCATGTACATCCGGCATTGCACATACTTATATTGCAAAGGAAAAATTAATTCGTGCCGCGGAAAGTATGGGGCATACCATCAAGGTTGAGACTCAGGGAACGATCGGAACGGAAGACGAATTGACGGCACAGGAAATTAAAGAGGCAGATATCGTGATTCTTGCAGTTGACATTGCAATTACGGGAACAGAGCGATTTGAAGGAAAACCGACGGTTAAGGTTCCGACAAATGTTTGTGTAAAAGCGCCGAAGCAGTTAATTGCCAAAATCGAAGAAGATTTGAAAAAGTAACCGGTAACAAAAGAGAAGGAAAAGGAGAAGAGAGAAATGAAAAAAATCGGAGAAGAATTAAAACGGCATGCGCTGACTGCCATTTCCTATATGCTTCCGCTGGTTGTGGCATCTGGACTGCTAATTGCCGTAGGTAATTTAATGGGAGGAGAAAATGTAACAGAATTGTCCAAAATGACAGTTCCAAATGCATTAACTTCTCTTGGAGTTTTGGGAATGGGATTGCTGCCATCTTTTATCGCAGGTTATATCTCATATTCTATTGCAGACCGTCCCGGAATTGCACCAGGTTTCTTAATGGGACAGATTGCATCATTCCTTGGAGCAGGGTTTCTCGGAGGAATGATCGGCGGTTATCTTGTCGGTTATATCGCATTATTTATTAAAAATCATCTGAAAGTACCGAAATGGGCGGAAGCTTTAATGCCAATGATGATTGTTCCTACATTATCTGCATTAATTGCAGGACTCATTATGTTCTTTGTGGTAGGAAATCCAATTGTATGGGCAACCAATGCATTAACTAATTTTATTACCGGACTGGATCAGTCTTCCAAAGGAGTTTACGGATTTATTATTGGAGCCCTTGGGTGTATTGATTTCGGAGGACCAATCAGTAAAGTGCCAAACTTAATTTGTGACGGACTTTTGTTAGAGGGAATTACAGAACCGGAGGCAATTAAAGTTTTAGCGGCAATGGTACCTCCTCTCGGCATTACATTTTCACTGGTGTTATCAAAAATTCTAAAGAAAAATATTTATTCTTCTCAGGAAGTGGAGAATATCAAAGTAGCATTTCCAATGGGGCTTTGTATGATTTCAGAAGGTGTCATTCCGATTGCGATGAATGATTTGATCCGCACGGTCATTTGCACTGCAACAGGATGCGGAGTGACCGGCGCCATTAGTTTCACCTTTGGAGTGGGCAGTAAAGTACCTTCCGGTGGAGTCTTTGTCATTCCGGCTATGTCAAACCCTCTGGCTGCATTGATTGCACTTCTGGCAGGAACGGCAGTGACTGGTGTTTTGTTAGTATTGATTAAAAAGAAAAAGACCAATGTGGACGAACCAATGGAAGATGACAAAGAAGAAGAGATGGATTTATCTGGATTTACAATTTCATAAGAAGGAAGAGACCAAACAGGAAAGGATTTATTGTTTATGTATGTGTCAATGAAAGGAATGCTCAGACGGGCAAATGAGGGAAATTATGCAGTGATGGCAATTAATTGTTTTAATATAGAGACTGTCAGAGCTGTCATTGGGGCAGCACAGTCCTTAAGGGCGCCCATCATCGTGAATATTGTACAGGAGCATATGGTAAATCATTGCGACAGCAATCTGATTGCGCCCATAGTAAAAAAGCTTGCAGAGCGGGCAAGTGTAGAAGTTGCACTGAATTTTGACCACGGGGAAGAACTTTCTCTTTTAAAACAAGCATTGGCAGATGGATATTCCAGTGTGATGGTGGATGCTTCCCGCTATGATTTGGAAGGCAATATACAAATGACAAAAGAGATTGTAAAATTTGCAGAGCAATTTGGCGCCAGTGTGGAAGGTGAAATCGGATGCATGGGAACTGCAGAAGGCGGGAAAATGACAAATCACGATATGAAAACCAATCCACAGGAGGCTCTTCGCTTTGCAGAGGAGACCGGGGTGGATGCATTGGCAGTATCATTTGGAAGTTCCCATGGGAATCATCCCAAAGGGCACATTCCGGAATTTGATTTTAAACGGCTGAAAGAAATTAAAGAAAAAACCAAGATGCCGCTGGTTCTTCACGGAGGCAGTGGTTCCGGAGATGAAAATATTAGAAAATGTGTGGAATACGGAATTAATAAAATTAACGTAGGGTGTGATTTTATGAATGTCAATGTGGAAAGTATCAAGAGACATTTGGAAAAAGATCCGGACATCAATTATTGGGTGATGATGCATCAGGTGGAAGCGGACAGTCAGGAAATTGTGAAGAACTATATACGATTATCAAAATCAGAAGGAAAATCATTATAATATAAAAGGAGAAAAGAACAATGTTAATGAACATGAAAGACTTACTGAAGGTAGCAGACGAAAAAGGATTTGCCGTTCCGGCGTTTAATATCGGAAGTGATCAGTTATTAAAAGCGGTGATGAAACAGGTAAAGGAGATGAAAAGTCCGGTGATTCTTGAAATGTCACCAGATGAATTTAATTTTGTAGAAAACAGCTTAATTCAGGCAATGATCTATGAAGCTTCCAAAACAGAAGTTCCGGTGGTAATTCATCTGGATCATGGAGATCAATATGAAACGGTTGTGAGAGCAATTCAGGCTGGATTCACCTCTGTTATGATTGATGCATCCAAACTTCCATATGAAGAGAATGTTGCGATTACACAAAAAGTATGCGAGGTTGCCCATCTTGCCAATGTCTCAGTGGAAAGTGAATTGGGAACGATCGGAACAACCGGAAATTCCATTGAAGGAGGAACAACCGGAATTATTTATACGGATCCGGATCAGGCAAAAGACTTTGTGGAAAAAACGGGAATTGATACTTTGGCTGTGGCGATTGGAACCGCACACGGAATTTATCCAAGCGATATGAAACCGGAATTGCGTTTGGATATTTTACAGACATTAAAGGATGCTTTGGATATTCCGCTGGTCCTTCACGGAGGCTCCAGCAATAAAGATGAGGAGATTGCAAAGTCAGTAAAGATCGGAATTTCTAAAATCAATATTTCGAGTGATATTAAGGTTGCATTTTATGAAAAATGCAGGGAAGTTTTAAATGCTCATCCGGAATACAGAGAGCCTCTTGAAATTTATCCAGAACCGATTCAGGCATGCCGAAAAGTAATTGCCGAAAAAGTCACATTATTTGATTCCGCGGATAAAGTGAAATACTATTACGAATAAAACATAGGAAAGCAGGGAAAGAGGGCAGCATTGGTTGTCCTCTTTGCCGTAAAACTGGGAGGGAAAATTATGAAATATGCAGTTGGAATTGATGTGGGAGGAACCAATACAAGGGTGGCGCTGATCAATCAGGATAACAAGATCCTCCATAGAATACAATTTGCCACAGATGCTCATGTGCCGCGACATACCATTGCGGCAATCAAAAAAACAATAGAGCGCTTTGGATATCCTGTGGAGGGGATCGGCATTTCCTGTCCGGGGCCTCTGGATTTGATGCAGGGGATTGTTTTAACGCCGCCAAATCTTCCGGGGTGGCATGGATTTCATTTGACCAAGGAATTACAGGCAGCCGCGGGAATGGACGTGTTTTTGGAAAATGATGCGAATCTGGCGTGTCTGGCAGAGAGTGTGGCAGGGGCAGGAAAGGGAAAACGTTTTGTTCAGTTTCTTACGATTTCCACAGGTGTAGGAGCTGGGTTTTGCATTGACGGAGAGATTTACAGAGGTTGTAAAGGCTTTGCGCAGGAAGTTGCAAACTGTATTTTGTGGAAAAATGGCCCGTCTCAGGGAGAACTGAAAGAGGGGTCCATTGAATCCATTGCCAGTGGCACGGCGATTGTAAAACGTGCCGCAGAAAAAGGAATTTGGGCAGAGCATGCCGGAGAGGTTTATCAGGCGGCGTGTGAGGGGGATCAAGGAGCCGTGGGAATTATGGAAGATGTATACGAATATTTATCAAATTTTCTTGGCATTTTATATGAGATTCTGGACCCTGAACTTTTTGTGTTAAGCGGCAGTGTGGCATTAAAAATTCCGGGATTTATCGAGGAACTTGAGCGGCGCACCAGACGAAAAGTATATGATGCTTTTCAAGACTATATTCAAATAGTTCCGGCAAAGCTTGGAGAAGACTGCGGATTAATTGGGGCAGCACATCTGGCATTTTCTGAAAAATTAAAAAGATCCTAAAATGGAAGTTTTCTCTGACAAATGCTTGTGAATCCGAAAAAAAAGGACTATACTTTCTATAAAAGACAAATTTAAAGTGAGAAAGGCTGGATGGTTCGATGTATAAGATTGTTTCCAAATTATTAATTTACGGTGACATGGAGCAGGACTCCATTTTAATGCAGTTAAGTGATATTTTTCGATGTATGGATGAAAAAGCGCAGCCGAAAGATGTTCTGGTAACCAGAGTTTTTCAGCAGATCAAAAGAATTCTTCAGACAGCAACAGATTATGCGTTTGATCAGAATCTTTGGCATAACTATCTGACATTTTTGCTGATTACCAATGAGAATCCGTTTAGTATTACTTGTGAGAAGGTGGGAGCCAGCGACGGAAGTGTTAATTATTTTGCTAAAAATGATTTTAAAGCATTTCGGGATTTGTTCTGGTATGATTTTACTAAAGCGGAAGAGGAATTGGGAATTGATTGTTTCAGCCGGATTTCAAACTATCATTCCATTTCAAAACCGGAATTAATGTATAATAAAAATGTCAGTGAAAAAGTGCGGGCATTAAGCGAGCGGTTGGAAACGGCAGAGGATGAGAATGCATTTTTCGATATGATTACGGATTTTTATAAAGCGTACGGCGTTGGAATGTTCGGGCTGAATAAGGCATTCCGGATAGAAGAACGCGGTGACGGAGAGATTCGTTTTCGTGCCATTAATAACATGGATAAAGTTGTTTTATCAGATCTGGTGGGATATGAGATCCAGAAAAAGAAACTGGTGGATAATACAGAGGCGTTTGTGGAAGGAAAAAAAGCAAACAACGTACTGTTGTTTGGGGACAGCGGAACCGGGAAATCAACCAGTATTAAGGCGATTGTCAACGAATATTATGATCGGGGTCTGCGGATGATTGAGATTTACAAGCATCAGTTTAAAGATCTTTCCAATGTGATTGCTCAGATCAAAAACCGCAATTATCGTTTTATTATTTATATGGATGATTTGTCTTTTGAAGAATTTGAAATTGAGTATAAGTTTTTAAAGGCAGTGATCGAAGGCGGGGTGGAAACAAAACCTGAAAATATCCTAATTTATGCAACCTCCAACCGCCGTCATCTGATCAAAGAGACATGGAATGACAGAGACGATGTGGAGCGGAAAAACGGAATGCATCGTTCTGATACGATGGAGGAAAAGTTGTCTCTGGTCAATCGGTTTGGAGTTACCATTAATTATTCAAAACCAAGTCAGAAAGAATATTTTCATATTGTGACAGAGCTGGCACATAAAGCAGGGCTTTCGCTCAGTGATGAAGAGCTTTGCCGGGAAGCCAACAAATGGGAACTGAGTCACGGAGGAATTTCCGGACGAACAGCCCAGCAGTTTATAAATTATTTGATTGGTATACAGGAATAAGACAAAAGACCTCTTCGGGGATCTTTCTTTTTGTGATAGCGATGAGCCAAAGTCCGGGCTTGCCCGAGACCTTGGCGACCGCTTACAATCCCGGAATGTGCCTTTTGGAACTTCCGGTGATTTGGATACAGTATTATAGGAGAGAGTCATATGAGTGTTTTGAAGGGACGCGATCAATTGATACCAATGGATGAATACGATGGATTTCGGATTCGCCCTGGTTTTTTTCTGCAAAACGGCGCAGTGGCAATTCCCGGAGGTGTAAGCTTTACTGTCTATACACAGGAGGGAACGGCATGCGAATTGGTTTTGTTTGAACGGGAGGCAAGAGAACCATTTGCTGTGATTCCGTTTCCAGAGCATTATCGTATTGGAAATGTGTATTCTATGATTGTGTTTGATCTGAACATTGAAGATTTTGAATATGCTTACCGGGTTGACGGTCCTTACAGGCCGTCCATCGGGCAGTTATTTGATAAAAATCGCTTTTTGCTGGATCCATATGCAAAGGCTGTAACCGGACAGAGCCAATGGGGTAGATCTTCGGATGATGAGTTTGGATATCGTGGGAGAGTTGTCGGAGAAGACTTTGACTGGGGAGATCAGGTTCAGGAGAACCTTCCCATGGAAGAGTTGATTATTTATGAGCTTCATATCAGAGGATTTACAAAGGACCCATCTTCCGGTATTTGCTGCCCCGGCACCTTTGAGGGGATTCGGGAAAAAATTCCGTATTTTAAAGATTTAGGCATTAATGCAGTAGAATTTATGCCGATTTTTGAGTTTGATGAGATGCGGGGGAGCCGGAAGGTGGACGGAACTTGTCTTTTTGATTATTGGGGGTATAATCCTGTCAGTTTTTTTGCGCCAAATACAAGCTATGCCTCAAAAAAAGAGTATAATCATGAGGGAGATGAATTGAAACACCTGATTAAAGAGCTTCATGAAAATGGAACTGAGGTTATTTTAGATGTGGTATTTAATCATACGGCAGAAGGAGATGAACAAGGTCCTTTTATATCTTTTAAGGGGTTTGACAACCGGATTTATTATATGCTGACAGCGGACGGAGCATATTATAATTTCAGCGGATGTGGAAATACATTGAATTGCAATCATCCGGTGGTTCAGAATTTGATCTTAGATTGTCTGCGGTACTGGGTTGTGGAGTATCGAGTGGATGGGTTTCGTTTTGATCTTGCATCGATTTTGGGTCGAAGTGAAGAGGGGGTTCCGCTTGCCAATCCTCCGGTTTTAGAGCGCCTTGCGTTGGATCCGATTTTGGGGAAAGTGAAGCTCATTGCGGAGGCATGGGATGCAGCTGGTCTTTATCAGGTCGGAGTGTTTCCTTCATGGAACCGATGGTCGGAGTGGAATGGAAAATACCGGGATGATCTTCGCAAATTTCTAAAAGGAGATCTGGGTATGATTCCGGCTGTTATGGAGCGAATTGCCGGATCCAGAGATTTGTATGGTTCGTCCGGGAGAGGATATGATGCTACTGTAAATTTCATCACCTGTCATGATGGATTTACTCTGTGGGATTTATATTCTTATAATCAAAAGCATAATGAGGCGAATGGCTGGGGGAACCGGGACGGAAGCAATGAAAATTACAGCTGGAATTGCGGAGCAGAAGGAGATACGGAGGATGAAAGCATTTTAAGACTCCGAAAACGGCTGGTGAAAAATGCTGTGACGATTCTTTTGATGAGCAAAGGGGTCCCGATGATTCTGGGAGGAGATGAGTTTTGCAATACTCAGTTTGGAAATAATAATCCGTATTGCCAGGATAATAAAATTTCATGGTTAGACTGGAGCCGGAGGGAGAAGTTTCAGGATATTTATGAGCATTTTCAAAAAATGATACGGTTTCGTAAGGAGCATCAGGTATTAAAAAGTGATGTGAAACCGGCGATTTGCCATTTTCCAAAAATAAGTTTTCATGGAGTGCTGCCGTGGGAGGCAGATGAAAGCTTTGCTTCGAGAGTTCTGGGCATGATGTTTGCAGGTCGAAACCGGGAAGATACGAGGGATGAGATGATCTATGTCGGGATGAATATGCATTGGGAAAGTCATGAGATGACTGCCCCAAAACTTCCCCCAAGTTATCAGTGGATGTTAAAGGTAAAGACAGGGGAATGTTTTGAAGTGGGGACATTGGGAGAGAACCGGTTTTGTGTGGAGGGGCGGAGTGTTTTCATTTTGGAGGCAGAAAGAACGTTGTGAGGTGGAAGGAGCAGAAAGCAGGAGAGCAGTTATCATTTGTTTGGGAAAAAGTAAGAAACATATTTTTTATTTTCAAAAATTATTATATAATAAATAGCAAAGACTGAAACAACAGAGAAAGTGAGAGAATATATGTGGGCAGCAGACCAGTGGAAAGATTATGAGGTTTTGGACACCTCTAGTGGAGAAAAATTAGAACGATGGGGGGATTATTTTCTGATAAGACCGGACCCACAGGTGCTATGGGATACGCCGAAAAAATTACGTCAGTGGAAGAAGCCCAATGGACATTATCATAGAAGCAGTAAGGGCGGTGGACAGTGGGAATTCTTTGATCTGCCGAAGATCTGGGAGATTCAATATAAAGATTTGAAATTCCATCTTCAGCCGTTTAGTTTTAAACATACAGGATTGTTCCCGGAACAGGCGGTCAATTGGGACTGGTTTTCCGAAAAGATCCGAAAAGCCAAACGTCCTGTGAAAGTATTGAATTTGTTTGCATATACCGGCGGTGCAACTTTAGCGGCAGCTGCAGCAGGGGCATCGGTAACCCATGTGGATGCTTCCAAGGGAATGGTGAATTGGGCGAAAGAAAACGCCCAGCTTTCCGGACTTCGGGAGAAACCCATTCGCTGGCTGGTAGATGATTGTGTGAAGTTTGTGGAGCGTGAAATTCGTCGGGGGAATGTTTACGACGGGATTATCATGGACCCGCCGTCTTATGGAAGAGGACCCAAAGGAGAAATCTGGAAGATTGAGGAAAAGATTTATCCGTTTATAGAACTCTGTACGAAAATTTTATCGCAGGATCCTCTATTCTTCTTGGTGAATTCTTATACAACAGGACTTCAGCCGGCAGTTTTAAGCTATATGTTGGAGACGCAAATAAAGAAAAAATTCGGAGGTCAAGTGGTATCCGATGAAATCGGGCTTCCAGTTTCATCCAATGGACTGATCCTGCCATGCGGGGCCTCTGGGAGATGGGAGAAGTAACGCCGACGCTTCATCCGAAACTGGATATGAACATCCAATCTCCGATCTCGGAGATTCATATGTAATCTTCAATTTCGGATCCAACCAAAAAAATCGGAGATTTTTTTGGTATTTGGCTTCCGCCAAATAGAATTGGCGAAATACGCACTTTGAAATGCGAGCATTTACCGTGCATCTTTCTCCAATTCTGCTTGGCTCCGAGTGTTAGAAATCTTAAATTTTGCTGAATTTTTACGGAATATGTAAAAAACAATTGAATTTTCTGGTGAAATGTTTATAATAAGAGAAGTATGTATATGAAGAATAAAAGATTACCATAATAAAGATAGAGAAGAAATCGAAAGGGGAATTTGTTACCATGGCAGCAGGAACAGATATTGGAATTGATTTAGGAACCGCCAGCGTTTTAGTTTACGTTAAAGGTAAAGGCGTTGTTTTAAAAGAGCCATCCGTTGTGGCATTTGACCGTGATACAAATAAGATTAAAGCAATTGGAGAAGAAGCGCGTCTGATGCTTGGAAGGACGCCGGGAAATATTGTAGCTGTGCGGCCGCTGCGCCAGGGTGTGATTTCAGACTATACTGTGACAGAGAAAATGTTAAGCTATTTTATCAGTCGTACGGTTGGAAAATCCTTGTTTGGAAGAAAGCCGCGCATTAGTGTTTGTGTTCCCAGCGGAGCAACGGAAGTTGAGAAGAAAGCAGTGGAAGATGCAACTTATCAGGCAGGGGCAAGAGAAGTTTCGATTATTGAGGAGCCGGTGGCAGCGGCAATCGGTGCCGGAATTGATATTGCAAAACCGTGTGGAAATATGATTGTTGATATTGGAGGCGGAACAGCGGATATTGCTGTTATTTCACTGGGAGGCGTCGTAGTCAGCAATTCCATCAAGGTTGCAGGGGATGACTTTGATGAGGCAATTGTTCGGTTTATGCGCAAAAAACATAACCTGCTGATCGGAGAACGTACGGCAGAAGAAATTAAAATTAATGTAGGAACTGTATTTAAGCGTCCGGAAAATCTCACAATGGATGTTCGAGGACGAAATCTTGTGACAGGTCTGCCGAAAACGGTGACGGTAACGTCTGAGGAGACACAGGAAGCCCTTAGAGAACCGGCATACCAGATCGTAGATGCAGTTCATAACGTACTGGAGAGAACTCCGCCGGAGCTGGCAGCAGATATTTCCGACCGCGGAATTGTTTTGACCGGAGGAGGAGCGCTGATTCAGGGATTGGAAGAGTTGATTGAAGAAAAGACAGGCATTAATACAATGACAGCGGAAGATCCGCTGACAGCAGTAGCGATTGGTACAGGAAAGTACATTGAATTTTTGTCAGGCGACAATCAGAAGAAAAAATAATGAGAAAAAGACTGCAGGCCGGGATAGATACGATCCTGGCCTTTTTCTGGTGACGGCAGGAAAGCTGCGAATGCAGCCGAACATCGCAGGAAATTCTGCAGAGGTCATTGACAGGGAGGTGAAACGGGTGGGCTTTTTAAAGGGATATGTGGATCATATTCGATTCCGAAATGAAAAAAACGGATATACGGTTCTGAGTTTGGATGTGGATGACGATGAGGAAACGGTCGTCGGTTTATTTCCCTTTCTCAATGAAGGGGAATATATTTCCATGGAAGGAGACTATGTGAATCACCCGGTACACGGACCTCAATTTCAAATGAAAACCTACGAAATTGCCATTCCGGATGATATCGAGAGTATGGAGCGATATCTGGGATCAGGAGCGATCAAAGGTGTGGGACCGGCGATCGCAAAGCGAATTACAAAAAAATTTAAAATGGATACGTTTCGCATCATCGAAGAGGAACCGGAGCGTCTGGCAGAGGTAAAGGGAATTACCGAGAAAAAAGCCAGAATGATTGCAGTGGAGTTTAGTGAAAAGCAGGAAATGCGGCAGGCAATGATGTTTTTGTCCGGCTATGGGATTCATCACAATCTGGCGGTGAAAATTTATAAAGAGTACGGAGACAATCTATATACAGTGATTCAGGAAAATCCTTACAAAATGACGGATGATATTGCTGGAATCGGATTTAAAATAGCAGATGAAATTGCAAAAAATGTAGGAATTGGGAGCAATTCAGATTATCGGATTGTATCTGGAATTTTTTATACCTTGATGCAAGCATTGGGCGAGGGGCATATTTTTCTTCCAAAGCGCATTTTATGCAGAAACGCGGCATATATTCTTGGGGTATCCGAGGAGGCTATTGAAGAACATTTGCTGGAAATGATGATTGACCGAAAGATTGTCATTGAGGAAGATGAGGAGACAAGAATTTATGGCGCCGCACAGTATCATATGGAGATGAACACTGCCAGAATGCTTTTGGATCTAAATGTGCACTATGATGTTTCGATTTCTGAAATTGAGACGATGATTGGAAAAATTGAACAGGAAGAACAGATTACTTTTGCAGAAAAGCAGAAGGAGGCAATCGCAGCCATTGCAGAGCACAGTATTGTCATCTTAACAGGAGGTCCTGGAACAGGAAAAACCACAACGATCAACGGAATGATTCAGTATTTTGAACATGAAGGGCTGCAGCTGCGGCTGGCAGCTCCCACAGGGCGCGCAGCCAAGAGGATGACAGAGGCAACCGGGTACGAGGCGACAACAATACACCGATTGTTAGAATTAAATGGTGAGGCAGAGCGGGAAATGGATAAAAGCGGGATGGTGTTTGAGCATAACGCAGGGAATCCGTTGGAAACCGATGTTATTATCATTGATGAAACATCCATGGTCGATTTATTTCTGATGAATTCCTTGCTGCAGGCATTGGTTCCGGGAACAAGGCTTGTGATTGTAGGGGACGCCAATCAGCTTCCGTCGATCGGCGCCGGAAATGTGTTAAAAGATTTGATTTCTTCACAAAAGTTTAAAGTGGTAGAGCTAAATCAGATTTTCCGTCAGGCAGAAGGAAGCCATATTGTACGAAACGCGCATCTGATTCATCAGGGGCGGGTTGTGGAGCTGAATAATAAAAGTCGGGATTTTTTCTTTTTGCAAAGAAATACCGTTCAGGATATTCTGGGAGTTCTGGTTTATCTGGTAAGAGATAAGCTGCCGGGATATGTCCATGCAAAGCCTTATGATATTCAAATTTTGACGCCGATGCGCAAGGGAGAGCTTGGCGTGGAACGATTAAATCAGATTATGCAGCAGTACCTGAATCCTCCCGATGATGAGAAAAAAGAAAAAGAAGTTTCCTTCGGTCTGTTTCGGGAGGGAGACAAGGTGATGCAGATAAAAAACAATTATCAGCTGGAGTGGGAAATTCGTGGTCCCAAAGGGTTTACCGTCGACAAAGGTGTCGGTGTATTTAACGGGGATATTGGAATCATTCAGGAGATCAGTGAATATACCGAAAAGGTAACGGTATTATTTGATGACGCGAGAGAGGTTCAGTATGGATTTGCGATGTTGGACGAATTGGAGCTTGCTTATGCGGTGACCATCCATAAATCTCAGGGAAGCGAATATCCTGCGGTTGTGATGCCGCTGCTGGCAGGACCAAAGGTTTTGTTTCACAGAAATCTTTTGTATACCGGAGTAACGAGGGCAAAGAATTGTCTGACCATTGTAGGTGATCAGGGGACTCTGTGTTCTATGATTCAAAATGTCAATGAGCAGAGGCGCTATACGACTCTTGCCAGAAGAATCAGAGAACTGGCAGATGAGCTTCAGGACTCAGAATCGGAACAACCGATGGAATCTTGAAGCAGTGGAGGAGAGAAAAGGAGAATTTTGACTGAAACCGTCATCTTTTAGAGGGCGGTTTTTCTTGTGCCCGAAACTTGACTCCCTTTATAATGAGAAGGAAGAAAGGAAGGGACTTATGAAGGAAAGAAGACGTATGATATCAGAAGCTGCCAGAGAGCTGGGGCTGGAAACGTATAATTTGAGAACTTGGGAAGATGAATTCGGCATTGCAATTCCCCGCAATGAGAAAGGATATCGTTGTTATGGGGACGAGGAGATCCATACGTTTGGGGAAATCCGCGATATGAAAAATGAGGGGCTTGACACAGAGCAGATTAAACGGAAACTTACGGGAAATATTATTCCGTTTCCGGGAGAAAATCAAGTGGGCTCTTCGGATAAGATGGCGCAGTTTCAAAATGTTATGGTGAAAATCATGGGACAGGCCATCAGAGAGCAAAAAGAATATTTGGGGAAGGAAATCGGAAATCAGGTTTCGGTACAAGTTTCAAAAGAAATGGATTATCAACTGCGAACGAGGGATGAAAAGCAGGAAACATATTACCAGAAGCTGGATGAAATGATTCGGATGCAGCAAAAAACAAGAGAGGAGATCGCGGCTTCCCGCGAGAAAAAAGGGTTCTTTCGGAGGAAGCGAAAAGAAAAATAAGTAGAGATTGTATTTGTGCCAGAACGTGATTATAATGAATTTATAGACTCAAAAAATGAAAAGAGTGAGGAATTCATTATGAAAAAAAGACCGAAAATTTTAGTTGTAGGGAGTCTGGTAATGAACCAGATTGCTGTAACTTGTGAGGTTCCGGAGGAAGGGCATTCGGTCCTTGGAACATCATTTCATAAATCACCAGGCGGAAGAGGCGCCAACCAGGCTGTTCAAATGGCAAGACTGGGAGCAGATGTAACCTTTGTAGGAAAAATTGGACGGGATGCCAATGGAGATGAACTTTTAGAAATTTGCAAAAAGGCAGGAATTCGTACTGGAAGAATTCTATATGATGAGGACTCTGCTACCGGATGCTCTGTGGTAGTACTGCAGGTAATTCCGGGAGAGAAACCTAAAAAACGCTCGGTTGTGATACCCGGCGCAAATATGAAAATTATGCCGGATGAGATCGCTTCTTTAGAGCATGAGATCGGAAAATATGATTTGGTACTTCTTCAAAATGAGATTCCTATTACAATCAATGAGGTCATTGCAGAGTACGCGTATCGCAAAAAAGTTCCTGTGATGTTAAATGCTTCACCGGCGATACAGTTGCCAAGGGAATTTATCCGGCACTTGACCTATGTGGTTTTGAATGAATATGACGCCAAAGCCATGACTGGTGTTCAGGTTCATCGAGATCGGGGAAGGTTTAATCTAGAAGAAGCCAGAGTTGTTTCTGCGGTGATTCGCAGCAGCGGAGTTCCCAATGTTTTAGTGACCCTGGGAGAATCCGGAGTGATTTTAAATACACCGGAGCGTTTTTATTATAAAAAAGCAGTGGAGATTGAAGAGGTGGTAGATCCCATGGCGGCAGGAGATTCTTTTGTGGGAGCGTTTTGCACCAGAATTTGTTTGGGAGACGGACAGGGCAAAGCACTGACCATAGCAAATCATGCGGCGGCTCTTACGATCACAAAAGCAGGAGCGATGCCGTCTCTTCCGACACAGAAGGAATTAAAAGAATTTATGGAGGAGAGACGAAAACAGCAGATGTAAATGGATCGCTGAGGTTGCAGGAAAGAAAGACCATAAAACAGCAAAAAAAGAGATGCGAAAAGCATCTCTTTTTGCGTCTGAACAATATACGTACTGTGGAAATTATTCCTGGCTGATAGCTCCTGCCGGGCATCCATCTGCGCAGGCACCACAATCCATGCATGTATCTGCATCGATTACGTACTGTCCATCTCCTTCGCTGATAGCTCCTGCTGGGCAAGTTCCTTCGCAAGCACCACAAGAGATACAAGCGTCTGAAATTACATATGCCATAGTTATATCCTCCTTATATAAATAGTATAATCATTAGAAAAGCGAAAACCGCTTGACCAACTCTATTTTAATATACTTATAGAGGAATATCAAGTAATTTTGTTGTACTTTTAACAATAATGTATTATACTATAAACGTCAGCCCAAAAGAATAAAAATACATTTTTTTGGAGAATTAAGAATTATGGAGGAAGAAACGAAATGGCTAAGATTTCAAAAGATATGGTAATCGGAGATTTAATTGCGCTTGATTCAAATTATGCGGCAATTTTAATGGCGTCCGGTATGGGATGCGTAGGATGTCCTTCCGCACAGGGAGAGACTTTAGAGGAAGCGGCAATGGTTCATGGAATGGAAATATCCGAGCTGCTGGCAAAATTAAATGAATATGCGGATGCAAAAGAAGCATAATTTAAAATAGTAAAATCTGAAAAGACAGCAGTTTGCTGCCTGAAAACAGGATCGATCCAAAAGATCGGTCCTGTTTTTGTTTGCCCAGCATGGGCAAACTCTAACGGGTGTAAGTCCCGAACATGCCCA
>CAJMHU010000008.1 GCA_905213305.1 uncultured Anaerostipes sp. | reverse complement strand
CCAGCGACACGAGGATTTTCAGTCCTCTGCTCTACCGACTGAGCTATCTGGGCTTTTCAACTGGAAAGTGTCAATCTTTGTCTTCTTTCCCCGCATCTCTGCGACTTCTATACTTTACCATATTCAAGAACAATTGACAAGTCATTTTTTGAAAAAATTTTGTGAACTCCACTCCTCCTATTTTTAATCACCGATTTTCTGATTTCCATCGTTTCCAAAATTTCCAAAAAGGAGGTTTTTTTAAAATACTAATTGCTCGTTCTGCATGCTCCCTCTGTAATCCTCCGGTACAAAAGTCTGTCTTGACCAAATATTTTTCATATCCATGTCTACGCCAATCATAATCCCCATCATCCAATATTACAAAATTCTCCACCGGTTCCGAACTTTTTTCCAGCCAGTCCTTAATCTCATCTTCCCGTCTTCCATTGCTCAAATACTCCGTTTTATCAATAATTCTCAATTGATATTTCTTCAGAGTATCCACCAAAAGTCTGCACCAGTCCTGTACATTGTCGCTGTGTTTTGTCCATCCATATCGCCAGGAAGATGAAAGTACAATGCTGGCTCCGGTTGCATCCACAATTTGTTTCAAATATTTAATATTCTCTTCATCAATGGGTACCAGCTCTTCTTTACATTTTTCAAATAAACTCTGAGAATTTAATACTCCATCCACATCCAGAAAAATAACTTTCATTTCCATTCCTCCTTCATGGCCGCTGATTTTCTGGTGATCCATTGTTTCTCATATATTTTGTTCTTATTATACTCTCTCTTCCAAAAAAAGGCAATGAAGTGTCTTGGTCCCTAAAATTAATTTCATAAATTTCTTGCTAAAATGTATAGTTTGATTACTTGCAACGAATACTATCTTAAGTATTCTTTATATCACCTGCGACAAGATTGCAGGTGTACTCTTAAATAACAAGGAGGATTTTATGGGAAACAAATTTTTAGATTGTACCGCGCTTACGATTGTAATTATCGGAGCGATCAACTGGGGGCTCATTGGATTTTTCCGTTTTGATCTGGTTGCTTTTCTCTTTGGAGAAATGACCGTTGTAACACGAATCATCTATGATCTGGTTGGCATCTGCGGTTTATACCTTCTGGCATTCTACCGATATTGTGGAAAACAGATATAAAGAATATTTCATTTTTTATACAGGCACATTTTCTTCCATGAAATGTGCCTGTGTCCTTATGAAACAAAAAGCTGCTTCTGTGAATCTTCATTTTTGTTCGTAAATATTTTAATTTCTCTGCCAGCAAACCCGGATTTATATTTTTTTCTGCAAATAAATCATATTTCCCCTCATCAGTTACGATACACTCACATTTAATCCCCTAATCGTCTAATACATACATTGTTCATCGGCTAACAACAAGGGAAGAAATTGTTTTTTATTCTCTTTGATTTCTTTCATTTTCATATCAGTACCCTCTCTCAATTTCCAATTTTCTTAATTTTGGAAAGTATTCTCGTATTTTCCCAACGGTAATCCCTTTACCATACGGAATTTTTTTGATTACTTTGTCATAGTCGATTGGCGATGCAAAATACATTTAACTTCCATCATATTTTTCAATACTTTTCTGGTCTGTAATGATTTGAAATCGTTTGCCATTTTTGCCACCTCCTACTTGAAGGATAATCTGTTTATCATTCCTATGCCCACATCCAGCGCAGGCAATCCGCAAAGGCGGTAACGGACTACGCAGATAAGATATTTTAGGACTTTAACCAAAAACTTTAACCATTGTAAAAATATTGGTCGGAGAAAAAAAGAAAGCCTCCTAAAAATAACCATTTTAAGCTATTTCTAAAAGGCAACAAAAAAAGCGATAGACGGGGCTCGAACCCGCGGTCTCGACCTTGGCAAGGTCGCGCGTTACCAACTACGCCACTATCGCTTATATCTGTTCTTCTTGAGAACAAGGATTATTTTACCTCATTTCTCTGTTGCTGTCAACATTAATTTTTAATTTTTTCCACAGCCAGCTGTGCAGTGATAAGATGAATCTGTACTTCGATGCGCTTTTATCTGCTTTCCCACCGGAATGCAATTACAGTACAGAAGTCTACGCACAAGTATGGACCGGAATTTAAAAGAAACTATTATGTGCGGGCCGAGGAAATCTCCCAGCGCCTCAGTCAAAATTTAAGAATTCCCCCGAAAGATGCCTATGATCTGCTGCTGTCCGTCTATTATCATGCAACAGGTCTGCAGTGTTCCTGCCAGAAAAACCCTCTGGTCGAACAGGCAATTCAGAATCTAAATATGAAAATCCCGGAAATAGATTTCCGGGATAACTTAAAAAAATTTATTTACATGAATATTCAATATTACACAAAAAAATCATGAACCGATGCTTTTTGAGTTTCTCAATTTCAGAAGCTTTTCTCCAACTCATCCAGCTCTGATAAAATACTTTGCTGCTGTTCATCAAACAGAAGGCCTTTGTTATACTGAAAATATTTGTCGCATTGATTTTCCTGAAGATACCATACACTAAAATAATTCACATTTAATTCTGTCACAAAGACAACCATCTCCTGACTTTCTCCGAATGCCTGTTCCATAAACTCAAAGGCATGCGTGAGTGCCCGATCCGTCTGGTCCAGAAGCGCCTCCCGTTTCTGGGTCTCTTCTGCAAATTTCTCTCGAATCCTGTCAAACAGTTCCAGACCTTCCGCAGCTTCTTGTTTTGTCAAAGTGTGATAGGCTTCCAGACAGGAAAGAACCTCCAAACATATCTGTTTTTCCTCCATTCCTAGTTTTTCTTCCTTTTTCTTTTGTTCCAAGATTGCTTTGGCCTCCTGTATCACCTGTTCCAGAGATTTTCCTTCCTTCACTTGCTTTAACCAACCAAACAATTCTGTCACAAAAGCATCCTTTTTCCAGCAATCATAAAACATCTCTGAAAGCTTTGCATTTAACAGCCCCACAATGCTTAATGTTTCATCGAATGACGCAAATTTCAATTTTCCTATGGTTTCCTGTGAAAATTGTCCTTTTAAGATTCCTTCAATTTTATAATCTTCTTTATATTTTTTGTACAATTCATAATAATTTGAAAAATCTTTTGCTATTTTGCTGTGCTGAAGGTACTGAAACGTAACTTCCCGGTCGATTTTCTTTCCAAGTTTTTCATAGATTTTCATCAGCTGAGACAGATCCTCCCAGCCTCTGGCAGTCACAAAAGCTTTTCCATCTACCGTTGTCTCCATTCGATAAAAACATTCTTTTTTAATTTCCAAATAGGAAAGAATTGCTCCGTGAATTCCCACCCGATAGGCATATTCTTTCCAGACTTCATAATCCGGCTCCACATCTATTTTCTTCATCCGGTCTAACGTTACCACATCAAATTCCCGAACAGACTTATTGTACTCTGGAGGATTTCCGGCTGCTACAATCATCCAGCCTTCCGGAACCCGCTGATTTCCAAACATCTTGTTCTGCAAAAATTGCAGCATTGTCGGCGCAAGCGTTTCAGAAACACAATTAATCTCATCAATAAATAAAATTCCTTCCTGATGTCCTGTTTTCTCAATTTTTTCATAGACTGTGGCAAGAATCTCACTCATCGTATACTCCGTAACGGAATACTTTGTGCCTCCGTATTCTTTTTCCCGGATAAACGGAAGCCCGACGGCACTTTGTCTGGTGTGATGGGTGATGGTATAGGCAACCAGTCCAATTTCACATTCTCTTGCAATCTGTTCCATAATCTGAGTTTTTCCAATGCCAGGAGGTCCCATCAGCAGAATCGGTCTCTGCCGGATGGATGGAATTTCATATTCCCCATAAGAATCTTTTTTTAAATATGCCTCAATTGAGTCTTTAATTTCCTGTTTTGCTCTTTTAATATTCATCCTTTTCTCCTTCTTTCAAATCCTCTGCGTCTACAATCAATTTCACTGCCCACGCCGGAACATCCACGTCCTCATATTCTTCCTGCATAAAAATAAACGCGGTTTCATACGGCGGCATTTTCTGCGGATAAGTTCCTTTTCCATCCGTAAAATAAACCAATCCTTTCAGATTGTAAAACTCCCCTGTTTCGATCATTTGATTCACATATTCAAAGGCAGGACGGAAGTCGGTTCCTCCTTCCCCGATCAAATCCAAATGTTCCATATACGCTTTTAATTCCTTTTCATCTGTTATTTTCCGGTCATTTTGCACCGTATCATCACACTGAATCATATGAATATTGACTTTGCGAAAGAAACTCTCTTCTTGCGTCAAAACGTCATAGGTTTCTTCTAAAAATTTCTTTACCAATTCTCCGGAACATGACATCGACGTGTCAATGACAATCACAAACTCCTCCACTTTTTTTACTTCTCTCCACTCCTGTGGTTCAATCAACGGCATATTGCCATACATGGACAGTCCATAGCTATAAAAATTGTAGTCAAAAGTTTCGGGATCTACACTGATTTCTTCTCGCATCACTGCAAATTTTCTTAAAAAGCTGCGATAATCATACCGCTCTCTGTTCTCTACCCGAATCTGCCCGATCAGACCTCCTGCCTGCCTGGATTCCTCACCGGAAAAAGTCTCCATATCTGTTTCTGATGTTTCACTGATGTTTTTCCATCGATTCTCAATCTCCTGATGTAGCTGTTGTCCGGGATCCTCCGGCCAATACTGGTGGCTGTCCACATAAAACTCCCGACGAAGTTCCTGTATTTTTTCTTCTTCCAACCTCCATTTCACGATTTGACGATAGATTCCTTCTGCCGTCAGTACTTTCAAATCTTTTTCAAGACCTGCATATATATCTTTCCGAAGTCTGGTCTGCGGCTTATGAATACATTTTAAAAACCAGCCATCTAAAATGGATTCTGCGGCAATATCACAGGATAAATTCCACAGCTGCTTTTCTCTGTTTTTCCGCCTTGTCACATGATGCAAAAGGCAGTGCATCACCATATGAAGATATGCACGGTTTGTACCGACTCTGCTCTGACGATACAGTCCCCCCAGCCACGCCGGATGAAAAAAAATGCTTCGTCCGTCCGTTGCCACTGTATCAATGGTCGGATCTATCACATAATTAAAACTGCTTAACGCTACATCCAGAAATCTCATATGAATATACAATTCATTTCGGGTTGTTCCGAGTATTCTGTTCCCAATCTGATTCAATCGCTCTTTCAAATTTTGTTCCATGCTGCCACCCTTTTATAATTCAAACGTTTTCCTCTTTTGGGGAAATCTTTGGTGTTGTTCATTCATCAAAAAACTTAAAATCTCCATTTCCTCCTCGGCAGATGCCCATGCAATGGAGGAACGAATGCCTTCTTCCGTAAAAAAATTTTCCTTAGAGCACAGCCGCAAAAAAGGCATTCTTTCCCGCTCTCCCAGATATTCCATCATTTCCGCCTGATGCTCTTTCACATATCCCTCATACTGCATCCACGCATACTCTGTCATATTCACCGGATAAAGCATCCTCGCAGTTAAAATTTTCCACACAATCCGGGAAGCCTCCTGTACTGCCGCCACAGGAAATAAATCATCGTACTTCCGATAATCAATTTCTCCGCGAAAAAAGCACTGACGGTAAGGATACCCTGTTCCATGAAAGTGATTCTCTATGATTCTTGCCGGCGTGTTCTCCACAGCCTCCTCATAATACTCCGGAAACACCAGATGCGCTTTCTTTCCCAACTCCATGAAATGAATCTCTGCCTCTAACAAATATCTGGTATCCTGTACAATGTCTCTGAGGGCGCTTTTCTTCCCCTGATGAAGATGAAGGACAATCTTTTTTAACTTACACCCCGTAAAAATTCCCGTTCCAGTCCTCTGCAATGCCTCGGAAAAACCCAGTACTTCCATGTTCACACACCCGTAAAATGCGTATTTGCCAATCTCTGTTGTTTTCACCGGAAGATATATCTCACGGACTTTATCACCGCACAGCAGATCAACGCAATCTTCTTCCAGAATTCCTTTCTCCTCCTGAAAAACTTTTGCCTCTTCCTCTTTTTTCTTAAAAGACGAGAATGCATAATCTCCAATTCTAGTTATCGGCTTTCCCTCAATCTCATTGGGAAGAATCAATATATCCTCCTTCCCAAAGCATCTTAAAAGCTCAAGTGTTCCATCCTTTAATTCTCTGTAATGAATTTTTATCATAACTTCACTCTCCCGGCTTTGTCTCTCAACGTCACAACTTTATTGTAGCACAGGTTTTTATAAAATCAAAAGAATTCTGCATACATTATATTGACCTCTATCTATAGTTCTGCTACGCTAAATTCTGTCAATTTCAGAAGAAATTATCTGCCACCGGGTAGGAAATGCAGCTGCATTCATCTCACATCATTAGGTCTTTGAAGATGTGTCATGGATGCTTCTTTTTTTGGAGGTATTTTTATATCATGAACAACAAAACAACTTCCTTTTTTTCTTTTTGATCGGGAAAATCACCTTACTCTGACAGCATCGTTTATCGGAGCTGTATCGTTAATTTTCTGTATAAAAGGGAATCCTTTCGGACAATTCCTCATGGTTGTCTTTAGTGTTTTCTATGGAATCATTTCATTCTCCTTTTCTTATTATGGTGAAATGATTACGTATCTCGGCATGACCGCACCCATGGCTGTCTTCTCTCTTTTTTCATGGCTGCACAATCCTTACTTCAGCTGTGACTTTTGCTTTTTATTTTATATTAGACGCTGTGCACACCGCCAATCTACTTCCCAGTACCATCTCTGTTGACACCAGCTTTCTGGCAGTATCTTTAACTTTTTTCAGAAGTCCTTTTTATGCCGCTGCCTATGCAGCCAATGATCTTGTGCTGATCCTTCTATGGGCTTTGGCAGCGCTTAAGAACTCATCTTATCTTTCCTTTCCGTGGTGCTCTGTTTTGTAATCTTTTTCGGAAATGACATTTACGGCTTCCTTAACTGGTCCAGAATGGAAAAACAGCAAAAAAGAAAATATGATTCAAGACGAGCGTGAGAAGGATATCCGAATTCACCGGGACGCTTTCAGCGGATGGGGTGTTGTAATCCTTGGTATCCTGATTATGATCTTAAAGCTTTCAACGCACAATCACCTGCAGATATTATATCCATCCTATTTTGTATGTCCGGACTCGGTTTTGTCTATGAAGGAATTCACCTTAGAAATAAACGGACAGGGGTTTTCGGAATCGTCTTTCTTTTCCTTTCCATTTACTTTTTTTATAAATTTTGTATGGGGTTATTTTAAATGGATGATAAATTAATTTTAAAAAACAGATTAAAAGAAAAAAGAAATGAAAAAAAATGCTTCAAACCCTCTGTTTACAAAGGTTTAAAGCACTTCACACAAATGCCGCAGACCGGAATCGAACCGGTACTCGATTTAACTCGAACAGGATTTTAAGTCCTGCGCGTCTGCCAGTTCCGCCACTGCGGCATATGTTCTGAAACCAGAACATACAAATGGGACCAACAGGGCTCGAACCTGTGACCCTCTGCTTGTAAGGCAGATGCTCTCCCAGCTGAGCTATGATCCCGTTCTCTGTGCCGCTCTTGCCTCGCGACAAATAATAATATACTACTTCTTAAAACAAATGTCAACACCTTTTTTCATTTTTTTCTTTGTGGCAGCGATGAGCCAAAGTCCGGGCTTGCCCGAGACCTTGGCAGCCGCTTACAATCCCGGAATGTGCCTTTGGAACTTCCGGTGATCAAGGTCACTCCCTTTACTTTTTCTGACATTGAAGAATCGTCACCGTATTCCAAAAAGATCCTTTCACTGCCTTTGTCTCAATCTCTTCCACAACTTTTTCTAATTTTATATCCGACTTCAGTCGATTCCGCTGATCCATAACAGAAACAGTATCGTTAATATCCAGGGAACCAATTGTCACAAACTGTGGTTCATAAACCAAGCTTCCTTTTTTTAACGGAATTTTCAGAGGATAGTTTTTCTGAAGTACAGATTTAATATCCGCATACATTTTTTGAAAAGCTGGTGATGAAACCTTTGTCGCAAATTCCTTTTGCTGCTGTTTCTTTTTCTCTTTTTTTCTCCTGAACAGTTCCCAGCATGGTCCGCCTGCAGAAGCTGATTTCGTCTGTTCTGTCACGTCTCTCAGAGAATATTGAAATCGAGACCTCTTCCTGCTTCCCACATCTGCCACAGTAACTTGATCTTTTTCATCCACTTCAATGAAAACAATAAAATGCCCTTTTTTTGTAAAATATCCCGGTCCCATCAGAGCAACCACCGGATGTCCTTTTTTTAACGCCGCCCGGATTTTACTGACATTCCTTCCAAGCCCCTTACATTCCAGCTGATACCGTTTTGCCAAAGCAGGAATCATTTCATGCGCGGCTCCTTCCGCACTATAATAGCCATGATCATATGCCCACATTGCCGCATCAACCGGTGTTACCCAGCATTTGGTCAGAGAAGAAATACATAACGCCATAGCCGTCGGTCCGCATCCGCTGCTTTTTATTTGATAGCCATTGTCATTCCAAACGGCATCTGCCTGATTAAAGTATACAAAATTCCCTATTCTTTCTTTTTGATCTTGCATTTTTATATTTTGGCGATGATAAATTTTGGGTATGATTTGTGACTTGTTTGTTTTCTTTTTACTGTCTTTCCTCCTTTTTGCTGTTTTTCCCTTTGAGGATTTACTGTGAGTGTTCCGCTTTTTTTGATCAATTTCTACTTTCTTTTTAGAAATCGGGAATTTCTCTTTTGTTTGTGTCTGCACTGCCGTTTCTGTGGTCTGATGCTCCGATTGTTCGGTGGAAGCTGTTGTTTGCGCTGCAGCATTGTCACACTCTGTTGTTTGCAAAACAGCTTGTTCCTGCCTGCCGCCATATTCTGCCTGCACTTTTGAACCCGGACTTAAAAATACTATCACATAAAAAACCAGTACAGCTGTCACTTTGCATATTTCCCTCATTCTGATCTCCCCTTCCATCCCAGAGAATGTTTTATCTACTCATCCAATACAAGTTTTTCGATCGCATAGGCAACCCCATCCTCATTATTTGTTTTTGTAATAAAATCTGCAATTTTTTTCAATTCTTCCATTCCGTTTTCCATAACAACCCCAATTCCAGCCGCCTCAATCATTTTTGTGTCATTTCCTGCATCTCCGCATGCCATAACCTGGCTCATTGGAATGCCCAAATGCTCTGCCAGATGCATCAATCCGTCCCCCTTATCACAGCCAAATTGATTGATTTCTATATTATTTGACAATGAACTGGATACACTGGCAATATTTTTCTCACAAAGCTCCTCAAACGCAGCTTTTCGGACCTTCATATCATCAAAAAAGCTGCTGATCTTTTCAATCCCCAAAGGATTTTTATGAATGTACTCCCTTAGATTCTCTACCGGAAGCCTTGTGTCTTTTACCAGATCATAGGTATGATTGAAAACTCCGTATTCCGGCAAATGATCTAAAAATCTCGGTTCCATATATCCCTGCCCATTTTGATAAATATCATGGGTACAATGATACTTTTCTAAAATATCAAAAATATCAAAAACTGTTTGTTCTGAAAGATGATTGGTATAGAGAATCTCATCTTCATCTTTGTCATATACTGTCGCTCCATTGCAGCACAGTGCATAGCGAACTCCCTCCATATCTCTTATAAATCCGGGAATTGATTTAAAAATTCTGCCCGTGGCAGGTACAATAAAAACCCCACTGTTCATTGCCTCCCGAAGGACACGCTCTGTATATTTTGAAATTTTCTTATCATCATTTAACAACGTATGATCCAAGTCCATTGCAACCAACCGAATATCACCCATTTTTTTCTTCCTCCGTAAAAAAGTAATTTTGTATTTGAATCTGAAGACTCTCATATCCCTGAAATTCATTGAGAACCGGATAATAAGTACATGTTATATACTTCTTCGTCCCCATATTTTCTCGAAAACGGTCTTCTTCCTCGAAAATCATACCATCAATACGGGTGCCTTGGCTACTCCTCAATGATAATTTGATCACATTTTTGTGTTTCCCAAAAACCTGAACCTTCTCCACCTTTAATTTCTTATGGGCAAAAAGAGGTTTTACATTTTCTTTTCCAAATGGCTCCAAAACAGAAAGCTCCTGAATGAGTTCTTTGGAAATATAATCAATGGGCATGTTGATATCAATATGTACCTTATGGACAAAATCCTCAGGCTTCAGCCGACAATTTGCATTCACCTTTTCCCGGAATTCTGACAGCTTTTCTCTCTCCAGGGAACATCCTGCAGCCATGGGGTGTCCCCCAAATTTCGTGAAAACTTCCTGAATTTTCAACATTTCTTCAAACATAGAATATTGTTCGATGGAACGTCCGGAACCTTTGATTCCCTCTCTGGCATCTGTCAGCACAAACACCGGATGATGAAGCCGATCCTTCACCCTTCCTGCAATAATGCCTGCAATACTTTCATGGCAGTCCGGCAAGTATAAAACCAGAACCTTGTCACCTCTTGCCTCATAAAACAAGGCTTGTTTCATTCCGGCTTTCACCCCGTTTTCCGTCATCGCTTTTCGCTGATCATTTAACTCTTTTAATTCTTCCGCCGTCTGCGCCGCCCTGTCCGGATCTGTCTCCAAAAATAAATTTAACGCTCTCTCTGCTGAATCCAATCTCCCGCTGGCATTGATGCAAGGTCCAATGCGAAATCCCAAATCATAGGATTGAATGTTTTGATTTCCCAGTTGGTATGCATTCAGTAAAGCCTTCAATCCAATAATTTCTGTATTCTTGATTCTTTTTAGCCCCTCTTTCACAAAGATTCGATTTTCTCCCGTTAAATCCACCACATCACATACTGTTGCAATGGCCAAGGGCGCCAACAGCTCTTCCAAAATACGTTGATCTGCTTTCAATTCTTGATACAATGCCCGCATCAGCTGAAACGCAACTCCTGCCCCGCACAACAGAGGATATGGATATCTGCATTTCTCCTGCTTGGGATTGATCACCACGTCCGCCGGCGGAAGAATCTCTTCTCTTTTTCCATCCTCCTGTTCTAAAAACGGCACATCGTGATGATCTGTAACGATCATAGTAAGCCCCTGAGCTTTTCCAAACTCCACAGCTTCTTTCGCTGCAATCCCATTATCGCAGGTAAGAACTGTGTCGATTCCGTCTGATACTGCCCTGCATATGAGATTTTCATTGATCCCATATCCGTCTCTCATTCGGTTGGGAATTTTGAAATCAACCGTTCCCCCAACCTCATGAATGGCTTTCCATAGAATATAATTTGATACGACTCCGTCCACATCATAATCTGAGATAATCCTTATTTTTTTCTTCTCCTGTATCTTTTTTCTTAAAATCATAACGCCTTCTTTTACGCCGGCCATTTCAAAGGGATCGGAAATATCCTCCAGACTTCCATGCAGATATTCATAAATTTTCTCGTCTCCTATAATATCCCGATTGCGAATCAGACGCGCAGTGACAGGATCAATATGAAATGTATTGCCGATTTTCTGAAAATCAGCCTTTTTCTGATATAGATACCACTGTTCCATTGTTCTCTCCATCTTTCAGAAAAAGAGTACCCAGCATAATTTCTGAATACTCTTTTCTGTATTACTTTCTTTTCTTCTTTTTCTTTCTCTTGGGTTTTTCCTTTGAGTTTTGCGGCTGCTCTAACATAACTTCTGTCTCCCTCGCCTCCATACTCTTTTGCCTTTTTCCAAACCCGCTCTTCATCAAATACCAGAGCGGACCCGTCAAAAATACAGAAGAAAATGCGCCGCCAATCACTCCGACCATTAATGTCAGTGCAAATTCCCGCAGTGAAGATACTCCCATCAAAAATAGTACAAATACCATTACAAAGGTTGTCAATGTAGTATTGATTGTACGAACCAGCGTATGTGCAATACTTTCATTGACCAGCACTCTGAAATCTGCCGTTTTGGCTGTCCTCATCCTTTCGCGAATGCGGTCAAAAATAATAATGGTAGAGTTAATCGAATACCCTATAATTGTCAGCATACATGCAATAAAAGTACCTCCCACTGATAATCTGCCGATGGAGTATGCGGCAAAGACAAGAAGTACGTCGTTTAGCAGCGCTATAATGGCACTGGACCCAAATTTCATATCTTTAAACCGAATTGCAATATAGATTAACATACAAACCGCTGAAATCGCTACGGAAATGAAGGCGTCTCTCTGCATCTCACTGCTGATGGTAGAACTGATATTTTCCGTGGTCACAGATTTGGCGCCATACTTCTTCATTGTTTTTTCGATCTGTTCTCTTTGTTTCAGATTCAATTCCACACTCTTGATCACCATCTGATTTGTAGCCTTTACTTTCTGACTCTGCACCGATGCTGATTTGCTGACCTTTTCATAGGCTGAGACAACCTTCTTTTCCAGATCGTCATCTACTTTTTGTTGACTGCGAAAGGTAATTGTGGAAGCAGTTCCTCCCGAAAACTCCAAATCATAATTTAAAATGGACCCTGTTTTTCCTTTATTAAATGGCAAAGCAACAAGACCTGCAATCACAATGACCCCCGCAATGACCACATATTTCTTCCCAGCACCGACGAAATCTCTTGTTTTTATCTTTCTGAGTTTTCCATACCATTTTGGATTTCGCAGTCCAAAATGATAGGCTGTGCATACAAGAAAACGGCTGATGACCAACGCCGTGAACATTGAGATCAGCACACTCATTCCAAGAGTCTGGGCAAATCCCTTGACAGTTCCCGACCCTTTGATCCACAAAACAACCACAGCAATCAAGGTTGTCACATTCCCATCCACAATAGCCGAAGCCGCCTTGGAAAAGCCTGCCCTAATCGCTGCTGCCACACTCTTTCCGACTGCAATTTCCTCCTGAATTCTGGCATAGATAATCACATTGGCATCTACCGCCATTCCGATTCCAAGAACGATACCTGCCAGACCGGGGAGCGTCAAGGTTGCATTAAATCCGTTTAATGCAAGGAGCGTCATCAGCATATAAACAGCCAGCGCCACACATGCAATCATTCCCGGCACCGCATAAAAGACTATCATAATCACACATACAATCACAAATCCGATAACCCCTGCTTTGACGGTTGATTCAATGGCATTGACTCCAAGCTTTGCAGATACTACATTAGAGCGAAGCTCTTTCAATTCCACCGGAAGCGAACCAATCCGGATGGAGGATGCCAGATTTTCCGCTGCCTCAAAACTTTCCATCCCATCAATTGTACACTCACCTTTGGTAATAGCCTCCTGAACATTTGGCGCACTTATAATCTGATTGTCATAAATAATATAAATCGGCTTCCCAATGTTTTCCTTTGTTGCTTTTGCAAAAGCCTTCGTACCCTTTGTGTCAAACTCTAAAGCGACCAGATACTCTTTTTTCCCCGTCGTCTGATTTTGATTTGTCACAGCTTTTGCCTGCTTCACATTTTTTCCGGTTAAAATAGTATCAATTTGTGTCTGCGTCGTTGTCTTTCCATTTTTCTTTACTTTTACTTCCTTCGGTACTGCAAAGGTGAGCGTTCCGGGTTTTCCAAGCTCATCTAAAATTTTATCGGCATCCGTCACTCCCGGAATCTCAATGTTGATCCGGTTGCTGCCCTGACGGTATACTTCTGCTTCGGTACTGTATCCCTCCACACGCTTTTGAAGTTTATAGACAGTATCGTCAATATCACTGTCTGAAACATTTTTCCCTTCTACCTCATAAGTAATGCTGACTCCTCCGGCAAGATCCAAGCCTAATTCAATGTTGCTCACCCGTCCGATTTTCTGTTTGGTAATTCCCTTTGCGGCAATAAAGACTCCGAATACACAGAGCACAATCAATAAAACCAAACCTGCAATATATTTGCAGCTTTTATTCTGCTTCTTCATCTTGTGTCTCCTTTTCCAGCGCTAATGCAGCTTTTACCATCAATGCACATTCCACTCTCTTTCTCTCCAACTCACAGCCAATCTCATAAGTTCCATTGATTGTTCCGTTGAAATTGTATGAATTTGCACTGCATCCTCCGCTGCAATAAAATCTGGCAAAGCATTCCTTACAAGAGTCTTTGGAATATACACTGCATGTCTTAAATTCTTTTACAATCTCGGGCTTTTGGATTCCCTTCCAGACATCGCCCATCAAAAATTCTTCCTGTCCCACAAATTGATGGCACGGATATAAATCCCCCCACGGAGTTACTGCCAAATATTCTGTTCCTGATCCGCATCCTGACAAACGTTTTGCCACACAAGGTCCTCCGGTTAAATCAATCATAAAGTGGAAAAAAGTAAAACCCCTGCCCTCTTTTTCTCGTTGGATCATCTCTTTTGCCAAACGGTCATATTCTTCCATTATTTTCGGAAGATCCTCCTTCGTAATGGCATAATCTTCTGTATCCGGCGCCACAACCGGTTCCACAGAAATTTGTTCAAACCCCTCGTCCGCCATATGAAGCACATCGTTTGAAAAATCCAAATTGTGATGAGTAAAGGTTCCTCTCACATAATATTTCTGTTGATTGCGGCTGTCTGCAAACTTTTTGAACTTATCAATAATAAAGTCATAGCTTCCCTTCCCGTTGCGGAACGGACGCATATAGTCGTGCACTTCTTTCCGACCGTCCACACTTAACACAACATTATCCATCTCCCGGTTTGCAAATTCCATAATCTCATCATTTAACAAAACTCCGTTGGTTGTCAATGTAAAGCGAAATTTCTTGTGATAAGCTTTCTCCAGAGATCGACCGTACGCGACGATTTCTTTGACCACGTCAAAATTCATCAATGGTTCGCCCCCAAAAAAATCCACTTCCAGATTTCTTCGATTTCCGGAACTTTTTACAAGAAAATCCAGTGCTTTTTTCCCCACTTCCGCGCTCATTAATGCTCTTCTGCCTTTATATTCTCCTTCTTCTGCAAAACAATATTTACAGGCAAGATTACAATCATGTGCAATATGAAGGCATAATGCTTTTACAACCGTCGGGCGCTCTTTAAACTCACAGATATAGTCCTCATAACAATCTTGTGTAAATAAAACTCCCGCTTCTTTTAGCTCTGTTACTTCCTCATATGCCTCTTTGATGTGATCTGCATCCCATGAGGAAAGCTGCTCTACGATCTCTTTCAATGTAAGCTTCTCATACAATGCAATCACTTCATAACTTAAATCATCAACCACATGGACCGATCCACTGGCCACATCAAGAACCATATTATATCCATTATTTTTATACTGGTGAACCACGTTTCCATTCTCCCTTTTTTGTATTTCTTTATCATTCCAGCAGCATCTGTTTTCATTCATTTAAAAATGAGGCGGCCCGCAAGGAACGCCTCAAGCATAGAATCGTTGATATGCTTTATTATTTGCTGTGTTCGCAAGTCTGATTTCCTACAGTGCAAGATGTTTTACATGCTGACTGGCAGGATGTCTGACATTCGCCGCATCCACCTTTTTTTACAGTATTTTGTAATGTTTTATTTGTCAGAGTTTTAATGTGCTTCATCTTATCCTCCTTTTTGATTCTCATCTTAAAATAGCTTGGAATATTATATCACATTCTCTTTTAAATGACAATGGGTGATTCTTTCTCTCCTGTTTTTTTAAGAAAACATTCCCCCCAGTGTTCCCCCGGCAGTACATAAAAGCAAAGCAGTGATTCTTTCTTTTGAAATTAAGACCTGATTTTCATAAAAGAACATGGAGATGACCAGCAAAATTAAGAAATAAAGCAGTCCGATCATGAATCCCCAGATAAATTTTCTTCTTCCCATCTTATGACCCACAAAAAATCCTGCGAATACTGATGCTAAAATGTATGTAACCGTCACTCCAATATTTGCAATTTTGATGCCTGCACTGGTTTGATACATAAAAAATGCAAGCGCACATAACACAATGCCAGTTAAAATATATGCGGCAACCAAACTTTGCACAAGATACATCCCTTTTTTTTCTGTTTTCATTGTTCATCCTCCTTTTATAATTAATCTATGAATTCCCTTTGGCTTCTATTCCTTTTTGTGCTAAACTAGCACATAGAAATCGAATCCATATCCAGCTGGTTTTCACTACACAAATTAGGAGGTCTTTATGATTGATCTGCACATACATTCTACTTGCTCAGACGGAACTTTTACCCCTGAAGAACTGGTTTCGGAAGCTGCCAAAATCGGTCTCTCTGCCTTTTCCATTACCGATCATGACACTACCGAAGGAATTCCAAGGATCCTTGCGCTCCCTCTCCCGGAAAATCTTAAGTTTCTTCCGGGAATCGAAATCTCATGTGATATCGCTCGGCAGGAAATTCATATTCTTGGTTATGGAATTCAGTGGAACCATGAACATTTAAATGATACTTTACGTTCTCTTCAGAAAAAACGAATGCAGCGTAATCTAAAAATAATCCAACGTTTTCAAAAAGACGGATATCCCATAACTTTGGAAAAATTGCAGCAAGGCAATCCAAACACAGTTATCACACGCGCTCATTTTTCCAGAGTTTTGGTTGAAGAGGGAATTTGCACTTCCACAAATCATGCTTTTTCTAAATTTTTAGGCGAGAAATGTAAATATTATATACCAAAACCATCTTTTTCTCCGGAAGACGGTATCAAAATGATTCTTAACGCCGGCGGAACACCGGTTCTTGCCCATCCGTTTCTCTATCATTTTTCCAATTTTCAATTAAAACATCTGATAGAGTCTTTGAAAGAAAACGGTCTGGAAGGAATCGAGGTCTACCACTCTTCTCATCACACAGGACAAATCATGAAGCTTCGTCAGTGGCAGAAAGAATATCATTTGCTTGCCACCGGCGGATCTGATTTTCACGGTTCCAACAAGCCGGACATCGGACTGGGGATCGGACGCGGTCCCCTCTATGTTCCCGATGAACTATTTTACCGTCTCAGAGAGAATATCAATTTGTAATATGAGAAATCCAGAAGAATTTCCCAAAATTACCGGAAGTGCCAAAAGGCACATTCCGGAATTATAAGCGATCCCCAGAGTCTTGGGCAAGCCTGGACTTTGGCTCATTTCTGTCAAAAAAAATAAAGCGGAAAATCCGCTTTATTTTTTACTCTTCCTCAGAACCGGCATTTGGCTTTTCAAGTGCCTTAACCGCTGTCTTTTCCATTGGAATACGGCAGTGTTTATCATTCCCAAACTCTACAATAATTGTAGATTCATCAATCGTATCAACTACGATACCGTAAAATCCACTATGTGTCAGTACACTGTCTCCGACTTCCAGAGCTGACAGCAGTGCTCTCATCTCTTCCTCTTGCTTTTTCTGTGGCCGAATTGTCAAAAAATACATCAATGCGAACATCACCACAAGCAGAAGAATTGTGCCTGTTGTACTCATTTCCTTCCTCCATCTATTTACTTCAAAATTATTGATTCATCATACCATCCAACTTATGCTTCTTATATTCTTTATAATTTCCATGTTCGATGGCTTCACGAATCTCACTCATCATTGTATTATAAAAATACAAGTTATGCAAGACGCATAATCGCATTCCAAGCATTTCTTTTGCTTTCAGAAGATGCCTTATATATGCTCTGCTATAACTTCTACACGCCGGGCATTGACAACCTTCCTCGATCGGACGATGATCCAGTTCATACTTTTTATTAAACATATTCAATTTTCCATGATTCGTATACACATGCCCATGACGCCCATTTCTGGTAGGATAAACACAATCAAAAAAATCTACACCACGATCCACAGCCTCTAAAATATTCGCCGGGGTCCCAACTCCCATCAAATAGGTCGGCTTATTTTCCGGCAAATGCGGCACCGTTGCCTCAATAATTCGATACATTTCCTCATGACTTTCACCAACTGCAAGCCCTCCGAGAGCATATCCATCCAGATCCAGTTTTGAAATCTCCTGTGCGTGTGCAATGCGAATGTCCTCAAAAGTGCCTCCCTGATTAATGCCAAACAGCATCTGATTTGGATTTACGGCATCCTCCAGTGAATTCAGCCGTTCCATCTCAGATTTACAGCGCTCCAACCAGCGAGTGGTGCGGTCTACAGAATTCTGCATATACTCTCTGGTAGCAGGATGCGGCGGACATTCATCAAAAGCCATCGCAATGGTTGATCCCAGGTTGGACTGAATCTGCATACTTTCTTCCGGTCCCATAAAAATTTTTCTTCCGTCAATATGAGAGGAAAAAGATACCCCTTCTTCCTTAATCTTTCGCAGTTTTGCCAGAGAAAACACTTGAAATCCACCGGAATCCGTCAGAATCGGACGATCCCAATTCATAAATTGATGAAGCCCTCCAAATTTCTTGATCAGGCGATCCCCTGTCCTTACGTGAAGATGATATGTATTCGAAAGCTCCACCTGCGTTCCAATCTCTCTCAAATCATCGGTACTCACAGCCCCTTTAATTGCCGCTGCTGTTCCAACGTTCATAAAAACCGGAGTTTCTATCACTCCATGTACTGTTTTAAGACGCCCTCGTTTTGCCATCCCATCCTTTTTCAATAATTCGTACATCTATGCCACCATCACTCATATATTTTTTTAATTTTTGTCATTGTTGATCCCAAATTCCTCAAAATACCATCTAAGACTGTAACTGCAGCCATTGATTCTACCACAACAACCGCTCTTGGAACAATCATTGGATCATGTCTTCCCTGAATCTGCAATTTTACATTTTCGCCTCTCCGGTTAACCGTATTTTGCATTTGCGCAATCGACGGCGTCGGTTTGACTGCTGCCCGAAAAGTAATTAAACTTCCGTCACTCATTCCTCCCAGCACACCTCCGGAATGATTAGTACTCTTTTGAATCTTTTCACCTTCCGAAAGAAATTCATCGTTGTTTTGAGATCCGCATAAATCTGCCGCCGCAAATCCATCTCCGATTTCAAACCCTTTGACTGCCCCAATGGACATGATTGCCTTGGAAAGCTCTGCATCCAGCTTATCAAAAACAGGTTCCCCGATTCCGGGAGTCAATCCTTTTATTACACATTCAATCACACCGCCGACAGAATCCATCTCTCGTATCATTTGATCCGCTTTTTCTCTCACCTTTTGTGCGGCAAACTGATCCGGCATATAGAAAGAATTTCTTTCTATTTCCTGTTCATCAAAACGCTCCTTTGAGATCTCAATTCCCGCAATCCTTCGGGAATATGCCATAATGCGAATGCCCAATTCTTTCAGAACCTTCGCTGCCACAGCGCCTGCCGCAACCCTTCCGATGGTTTCCCTTCCCGAAGACCTACCGCCGCCTCGATAATCCCGAAATCCATACTTCATATCATAAGTATAATCTGCATGTCCCGGCCGGTAAATATCCTGAATATTCTTATAGTCTTTGGATCTTTGATCTTTATTATATACGACCATAGAAATCGGAGTTCCGGTTGTCTTTCCCTCAAATACTCCTGACAATATTTCCACCGCATCCGTTTCTTTTCTCTGCGTTGTGTATCTCGACTGTCCGGGTTTTCTGCGATCCAAATATTTCTGCACATCTTCCTCACAAAGAGACAGTCCCGCCGGACATCCGTCAATTACAACTCCGACGCCTGCTCCATGGGTCTCGCCCCAGGTGGTAATCCGAAAATTTGTGCCAAAACTTGATCCTGCCATGTGTCATCCTTCCTACAAATTAATTTTTGCCAGCAGATCGCCAAGACTGGTTCCTGCTGCTTCCTCAGTATACTCTACACCGACTTCTTTTGCTCTCTCCGCTGCCTGTGCATCTTCTTCCAATGCCTTCATGCTCAGGCTAACTTTGCCATTGGAAACCTTGATAATCTTTACTGTAACTTTCTGTCCTTCTTTCACAACCTCTTCCGGAGTTTTCACTCTTTTCTGGCTCATTTGTGAAATATGAATCAATCCGCTGATTCCATCTCCAATCGCAACAAACGCTCCATAAGGCATCAGATTTTCCACCGTACCCTCTACAACTGTTCCGACTTTTAAATCGTTGATCTTCTTTTCGCGCTCCATACGCTCTTTCTCTCTTGCTACGGCTTTTGCGGACAATACCAGACGTTGATTTTCCGGTTCCACGGTAATAATTTTAGCCTCCACTTCTTTTTGAAGCCAGGTATTTAAATCTTCCACATATTTTGTAGATAATAAAGACGCCGGGATAAATCCGCGGATTCCCTCTACATAAACGATCACTCCGCCGTTTACAACGCCTCCCACAGTCAGAGACAAAATATCGCCGTTTTCTTTCATCTGTTCCAAATGTGCCCAAACGGCATCTTCATTTGTTTCTGCTTTTTTCAATGATTCTTCCAATTGTTCTTCAAACTGCTCCATTGTTTCTTTTACTTCTTCTGCCATAATCTTCACTCCTCCACACTATTCAAATACATACATGAACAGTATTATAGCATAGAATTCCAAAGATTATAACCTTGTTCTTTTCTTTTTTATCATTCCAACCAAAAAAATAATGGAGAAACACCCCAGCAGCCAAGCAAAATCATTTTTCTCCTGCCTGTCTTGTTTTTTTGCAGAAGCCGAGTCTGTCTTATTTAAAATCTCCTTCACCGGATCTGGAACTGCTCGGGTTACT
Source organism: uncultured Anaerostipes sp. (assembly GCA_905213305.1). Taxonomy (GTDB): domain Bacteria; phylum Bacillota; class Clostridia; order Lachnospirales; family Lachnospiraceae; genus Anaerostipes. The sequence goes on along the minus strand of CAJMHU010000008.1, from coordinate 29,845 downwards.
GTAAACCTTATCCGCTGTCTCAAAACGTTTCCTGCCTCATCCACAGCTTTGATAAAGAACTTATGATCCCCCGGCTCCAGTCTCCTGAAAATCGCTTTATTGTTTGAAATCTCTGCCTCTGCGCCGTCGATTTTCACAATCCGGATACGATCTCTCCGGTTTTGCAAAGATACTTCCAGGGTGGTTCCATATTCACATGCACTCTTTTGATCCAGCCCTCGAATGACCACGGAAGGTTTCTTTCTATCATAGATTAAATGAATTGTTTCTGAAGATTTTTTTGTCCCGTTGATGTCTTTTAAATGAAGCTGTACTTTGTAGACTCCGTCATCTTTCACCGGCTGTAACGTCGTAATCTGCTTTCCTTTCCACATATATTCTACTTTTTTGCCGTTTAATAAGAAACCTGCCACCTGCACCGGCTCCAGACTTTCGACAAGAAATGTCGGCTTTAAATTATCACTGGTTACATATTTTCCCTTTTTACCTTTCTCAAGAAACTGAATTTGGATTCCCTTTTGATTTAAAGTAAAATTCCAAGATTTTTCCTTTTGATTTCCTGCCAGATCCTTTGCAGTAATTTTTAAATGATAATGCCCATCTTTACGAATTTTTTGAGGTTTCCACCTTTTGTTGTTTAGAAAAATTTCTGTCGCCTCCGAATCCAAATGGTCATCTGAAATTTTTATTTTAAGCTTCATTGCTCTTTGATAGGACATTCGATGCTTCACCCCCGCTACAAATATTTGCGGCTTTATCAAATCCGTCTCAAAATTTTTTCCTTCCTGCTTTGTCTGATTCCCTGCAGCATCCTCTGCCTGAATTTCAAGATGATGTTTTTTATTTCCTTCAAAAAAAAGTTCTGTCACATAACCGTCCCCCTGTTTTTTCCAGGAACCTTTCCTCCTTCCCGTCGTATCCATCTGAATCTGTTCTGCATTCAAATTGGCATCGAAAATCCAAATGGCTGCTTTTTGACGCTTTAATATATTGTTCTTAGGAAATGCCTTCTCATACTCGATAGAGATCCTTGGCTTTTTTGTGTCTACGCAAAAAAGATACGAAACTCTTTCAGAAGCATTGCCCGCCTGGTCAACGCTCCATGCCAAAAGTTTATAGTTTCCATCTCTTTGAATCTTTGGTATCTGATTTATTTTCGTCCACTGATCCTTGGATGATAAATCCAGCAAACGAAAATATACATCTGCCGGCGGTCCCTCCCGGTTTTTTGAAACTGTAAAAGAAAGCTCCGGATTCTCTTGATACCAATATCCTTTTTTAGCGATTTGTTTGCAAATAACCTTGGGTTTCCCTGGAGATTTTCTCCACAATTTTACCGGAATTTTTAGAAGTTCTCCCTCCCTTCCTGCTTTGGAAACCGCACGCACAGACACCAGTTCATCCATATTTTCACAGAACGAAATTTTTGCCTCTTTCATTGTGTTCCATCGTCCGCTTCCAACTTTGTACTCATATTTTTCAATTCCGGAAACCGCACATGAGCCATAAGCAGAAATACAAATCTCATCTCCACTCCAGCTTCCGGGACGATACTTCCCCAAGCTGACCTTCGGCACTATCGGATTTTTTAATTCTACGATCGCCTCCTGCAGGTATACACATGTTCCTTTATATTCTATTAGAATCTGGTATTTTCCCTCTTCCTTACAGTAAACTTTTGCACGTTCTCCATACTTCCATTCTCCTTCCCACTGTCTTTGATTCACAAAGATCTTAAGATCCCGATGTCTCACGTTCTCCTGTAACGAAATTTCGAGAATTGCACTTTCCCGAAATATATGCTCTCTGCCCTCTCCGATCCATTCCACTTTTATAGGATTCGGATTTGCAAAAGTATCTTCTTTTTGAATCCACACAGCAGAGATCAACAATATTCCAAAGACCAGTAATATCATAGCTTTCTCTTTCATAACCCTAATTTCCTCCTCAATCCTTCAGCCTGTTCCCCCATTAATTTCGTATTCTGCCTTCCCTCCTGAAACACTACTTTAGCTTTCTCCCATCGCTTTTCTCTGCACAAATAGATCACATACTCCAAATAGCACTCAGGTACATTGGAATATTTCTTTAGAAATTCCTCATAATATCTGTCGACCTTCTGATGTTTCTCATCAAAATACAATATTTTTCTCCGATATAATTGCCATGCTTCCAAAGGGTCCATTGTCTCATGCAGCGGACGGCTTGTTTCCTGAAGAAACTCCTGCGCTTCTCCCTGTTTTGCGCGGTATTCATAAAGTTCCAAACGCTCCTGCTGCCAGAGCCGTCTCTGTTTTTCGTCCTTCGCAGTCTTCTCCATTTTGCACAGAAGTTCCCATGCCCTTCTCCATGACTCTTTTTCATCCGGCATCCGATCTGCCCAAAAAATGTATTGCCCCATAAAAAAACGCATCGCCCCTATGGATTTTGCATCTTGCTCACAGTATAAAAGATCCTTCCACATCTGCTCTCCTTCTGCTATGTTTTGTCTCCGAATTCCTTGGAGAATCCGAAGGTATGCACTTTCTTTCTCATCCGGCTTTCTTATCATTGAAAAATATTGACAGGCCAGATCATAATCTGCCGGTTCTCCATTCTCCCCAAACAGATAAGAAGTTCCCTTCTTTCGCAGCACACGATTCTCCCGTTGATTTTTCACAGCCTTTTTTTCTGCAACCTCCACCCCTCGCTCCAAATGCCTGCTTTGTTCTCCCTTGTAAAAAACACACGAAGCCGCAGCAAGAATTCCTACCATTCTTCCGGTCTTCTCCAGTTCCATCCAAAAAAACCTCTTTCTCAGATCATTGATAAGCTCCCTTACTGATCCATATCTTTCACCGGCGTCCTTCCCGGTACACCGTTTTATCATCTCCCTCACTCTGCCGGAACAAGCTTTCCCTCCGCAAAATTGCATCATCTTCCCAAGGCTGTATATATCCATCCTTACATCGGCACTCACCCCTTTTTTCCTTTGCTCCGGAGCTGAAAAGTCTTTTGTGCCATAAGCTTCTATCTCCTCCCCAATTTGTGCGGAAATTCCGAAATCAATAAGAAAGATCTCTCCTTGCGGCTTTATCAGCACATTTTCCGGTTTTAAATCCATATGAACCATTCCACAGGCGTGGACGTTTCCAACAATCTCACAAATTCTCAGCATCCATAAAAATAATTGCCGTTCTCCCGGAATTCCCTTCTGCATCATCCATTGCCGGATCGATGTTCCCTGAATATACTCCATTACCAGAATCCAATATCCCAGTTCTTTTCCGCTTTTCAATATATTAGGAATTCCCGAATACTGCATCATTTTTTCCAAAACCTGTTTTTCGCGCCGCCAGTGTTTCTCTTCCGAGACCATCTTCATTACCAATTTCTGACCGGTCACACAATCCGCGCAAAGGCAAACGGTTCCCATGCCTCCTTCTGCCAGTTTCGTTAACATTTGATATCGTCCAAGCCATAAATGATTTATGATTTTTCCGGTATCTTCACCAGAATGCAGGACAGATTGTCCAACTCTCCTCTTTCTTTTACTTTTTGAAAACAATTCTGCACCCACACTTTCATCTGCTCTTTTGATGCCTCCACCTGATAAATTTCTTCCTCCTCCAAATGTCCATAAAATCCATCGGTACACAATAAAAATTCCATGCCCGGCTTTAGTCTCCCCTGATAACAGTCGACACAAATATCCTTTGTAACCCCGACACACTGAATGAGAATATGTCTTCTAGGATCAGTCCTTGCCTGCTCCTTCGTTAAATGCCCTGCCTTCACTTCGAGCTGAACCAGAGTATGATCGGTTGTTACAAATTTTCTCTGACGGTCAAACCAATAAGTTCTGGAATCTCCTACGTTTAACACAAAAAATTTCTCTCCGGCTACAAAAAGTAAAGTCAGGGTGCTTCCCATAGATTCCTCTGTTCCCTGACTCATTAATAAAAGATTATCATTTATTTTTTGAATTAATTGTATTAGATTTTTCTGAATTTCATCTATATCCTTTTCTTTGAGCCCGGCGCAAAGAGTGTCATCAAACCACTGTTTCAATACTTCAATAATATAATGACTGGCAATCTCACCTCTGCGCAGTCCTCCCATTCCGTCACAAACCGCAGCCATCAAATATAGCTTCCCCCTTTCCTCTTTCTGGCGCATTAAATATGCATCTTGATTCGATGAACGTCCATTCCCAATGTCCGTCATTCCAATTGTATCTATCATATCTTCCTCCCTGCCTTCATCTTACTGAACAAAAATTTTTCATTTCGCAGCCTTCTCCCGTACATCATGTGCATCCCACAAAGCGTTTTTATAACATAGGGAAGTCAGAACTTTCCTAGTATTATAAAGAAAGACCCTGCAGCTCATCCTGTGCAGGGTCTTCTTTCTATTCTTCTGTATCATCGTCCAGCGGTTCCTCACCGTCAATCTCTTTTTGGAGCACCTCAATATCTCCGCGAAGTTTTTCAATCAGATTAAACAAATCAATGTAATCTGCCTGTGGATAATCCATCTGGTCTTCAAAATATTTTTCTCCCACCTGGCGATACAGATCGTTCAACTGTTTTTTTGCGATCCGAAGATCATTGTGACGTTTCGCAGAATCTGCAACCTCTTTTGCCTTCTGCGCCGCTGCCTTTCCCGTGGTAGAAATTGTCTCCTCAAGCCTTCCAAAAAAATCTTTTGACATATACGCTCACTTCCAATCGTTTTTCTTTAGTATACCTTACCTGAAGATGCAAGTCCAGTGAAATTGTTATCCTTTCCTGCGACATTTTCTATAGATAAAAAATCCCATTCCCGTTCCCGAAATTGCAAAGAACAGCCACCATTTCTTCTCTCCTGAATCTCCTGTTTGAGGAGCACCTGTCGCAGAGCTGTCGGGGAGATCTGCGGAACCCTTCACCCCCTCATCTCTCTTTGCAATCTGAATGGTCTGCTGTGCTGATACCGGATCTGCGTTATCTGCTCTGGATTTTGCCGTATTTTCGACCTTTTTCCCTGCAAGCTTTTTGGATTTTACTTTCGTTTGATATTTGACCGTAATCTCCTCGTCATAAGAAAGATGTCTGTTGGTCGCAATTTGAAATGCCTGGTCAGTCAGCTGGATGGAACACTGATCTGTAATATTTTTTCCGTCCGGTCCGATGACTTTTATACCATTTCCTAAAATCTCCACTCCTTTCTGTGAAAGCTGGTCTTCGATGACCACCTTCTTTGCAACTGCATCTTTCACTGTCTGCGTCACTTTCAACTGATAATCGCACACATCACCAACCTGATAAACTGTCTGCGCAGTTTTTTTCATCATCGAGAGCCTTGGAATCACCGTTTCCATCACCACAGTACAGTCATCTCTGCACGGAGCTGTATCTTCACTGGAAGCCACTGCCGTATTTTTAATATCTCCGGTTATCATCTCTGCAAACTTCACTTGATAAACCACGATAATTTCATCTTGATCACTGAGGTCCTTTCCCGTGATAATCTGAAATTGCCGATTTCCTTCTTCCATAAGAATCTCACATTGGCTTGTGATATTCTCCCCATTATATTTAACGCGAATTCCTGAAATTTCCATCCCTTCTTTTTCAAAGGCATCCGCAATGACAACCTGATGCGCCGTCATTCCCTGATTTTTCTCTGTTACACGAAGCTCATAGGTTCCGATCTGTCCTTCTTTATATACTTTATGATCCGATGATTTCAAAAGATTCAATACTGGAGGTTTTAAAACAATGATATTTTCATCCTGATCCTGAGGAGTATTTTCACTTTGTACCACCGCTACATTTTTTACGGCACCGTCTATTTTTTTCTCAAAAAACACTCGATAGCTGACTTCTAAAATATCATTTTCACCTAAGTCCTTCCCTGTCTCGATATTAAAATGATGATTTTTTATCTCTATCTTACATTCCTTCGTAATATCCTGCTCATTAAAAAAAACTTTTAAATCCGTAATCCTCATTCCTTCTTTTTCAAAGGCGTCGGTTATCTTTACATTTTTTGCAGTTAACCCTTCTTTCTTTTGCGTAATTTGAAGTTGATAGGTTCCGGTTTCTCCCACACTGTAAATTTTTTTATCCGATTGTTTCAAAATCTGAAGCTGCGGCGCCTTCACTTTGACCGTTTCCAGTGCTTCTCCTCCTCCGGACGGAATTTCCGGGTCATCTCTGATTACGTTCTGATTGCTGTTCTTTGTTGCCTCAGCTTTTACGATATTTTCAATTACTTTTCCCTCCAGGCCTTCCTTCTCTATCACCGCCTGATAACTAACCTCAATCTTATCTGTCAGAGAAAGCTCCTCGTAGTGCCCCGTTTCCTTCCCAAAAGAAGATTCAAGAGCCGGAATTGCTCCATTTTTCAATTCCAGCGGGGTCCTGATCTTATAGCTGCGCCCGTCATCTCCAAATGTAATCTCACAATTCTTTGTGACATCCAACCCGCCGGAAACTACGCAAAGAGTTCCGGGAACTATTCGGACACCCGCTGTTTTCATTTCGTCTCTGATCACCAAATCTCTCATAAAGGTCCCTTTATTTTGATTGGTCAGCGTAATTTGGTAAGAAATAGTATCTCCCTTTTTATAAATCTTCTGAGGCGCATTTTTTACCACATCGGTTTTCGGTGAATTGATGTATACCTGTTTCTGATCTTTGGTGTCCGGAACCCCTGCTGCCCATGCGGACGCCTCATTATCTATAAGAGTTCCATTGGATAAAACGCTCCCCCTCACCGTATAGGAAATCACTACTTGGTTTCTGTAAGGCAGTGCATAATCTCCTCTGGACTTTAAAATCCATCCATTTTTCTCCTTCTTCAAAACATAATTTTCCTTCTCTATTCCGCTGACTTTCACCGAACTCAGATCCAGCTCTGCTGCTTTCGGCAGAGAAAGATCCTGAATTGTAAAATAAGCAGTCTCCGCCTTCTCATTTTCATTCTTTACTGTAACTTGATATTTCATTTGATCTTTCACCTGATATTCATAGGCTTCCACCTGTTTTTTTATCAACAGACCGGGGGAATCCCCCTTCTGTTTCGGCAGTTCTATTTCACAGACAACTTCATTGGTCGGCATATTTTTACCGTCAACGATCGTTTCTCCCTGATTTTTCTCTGTTATCACCGTTTTTACTTCATTATAATGCCCATGCTCCTGCCATTTCTTTCGCAGTACATTCAACTGCTCCTTTGTGGCATTTTCCGGAATATCCATGCGCACTTTTATGCGCAGCACATATTCTCCTCGCTGATAAAATTCTGAATCTTTCGGATTTTTAAGCGTTGCCTTCACCAGATTTCCTTCCTTGGAAATATCAAATTCTCCGCTGACATCACTGCCATCTCCATAAACTTTTGCTTCTAGAATTTCCAGACAGGATTCTACCTGATCCCGAAATATGAAATTTTCATAGTAATGAGCCTGCGGAATACCGTCAGCGATGGTCTGTCGAACTTCAAAATCCCATATTTCTGCCAAATGTTTTGCCGTATAATGTTCTGTTTCTGTCCCCTCCGGCGTTCTAATTACTTTCTCCGGAGCCGAAGTATCAAACCGCACCATATTCTGTCCTGATCCCACATATTGTTCCTGCCCGGTCGGCACCCTCTCCAGCTTTCTTCCAAACGTATACTCAAAGGAATCTGACACAAACGTAAATCCGACACAAGTAAAATCCTCACTGGAATAATTTTCATCAAAGTCCGCATAGTAAACACTGGAGGTTCCTGACTTCCCATAACTGAGCTTTGTATTTTTGGAAACATATTCTCCATGAATCTTATCTGCCTTCATACCAACATACTGTCTTGTGTCAAGATCCTTTAATGTGATATTGCTCCGAATGGTTACCGGCGTATTTGTTCCCGCTTTGTAGAAATGACTTTTCATCGTCATTTCCTCAATTCCCACATAGGCACACCCGCAGACGCCCGTTCCAATTGCAATATAGCCATCCTCCTGATGATATTTTTCAAAATCTGTTACTGTCATAACCAGATCAAGCTTCTCCCAACGCCCATTGCTTCCATCGGATTCACATTGATAAATCAGCAAATTGGTTTTACGAATTTGGATTTCTCCCGGTGTATTATTTTGTGTTTGAAACCATGTGTATTTTTTTAAAAATGCCGGCATGTTCACTGCCGGAGGTTCCTTGGAAGCCGTTCCTTTTTCAATCCTTGTTTTGGTCTGCTGCGTTTCTTGAATCTTAAATCCATACGCAGCATCCACTTTGAGCGCCTTCGTATCATCAAATGATGAAAATTTATGTGTCTCATCAGCCCATCCGCTCCCAATTGGCACTGCGTTTTGAACGCTTAATTGTGCAACTGCTTCTCTGTGACACAAGATCGAAAACAAGATCGAAAGCATCAAAGAAATCGCTGTCCAAAATAACAAAGACCCTCTTTTGATTTTCCTCATAATTTACTCTCCTTGTCTTTTCATATCCATCGGTTTCCCCTCATTCTCCAACAGACAAATTGTCTCATAGCCTCCCGGCTCCCCTCATTCTGATGACAGGCTGCACTCACCTCCATGACCATGCAGAAGTCTCATTATCATATTCTTTTATCGCTCCCCGCTGCAGATAACGGCTCCTGGCGGAATATGTCCTTTCGGAATGTATTGAAAAATGGTCTTATTCAGTTGTCAAACATATTTGGATCATCCATCGAATCATTAGAATTGGTTATAGAATCATAAAGCAGAGTTGTTTCTTTAAAATGTATTTATTTCCAATTATTTCCTATCTTAATTTTAATATAGCATGAAAACACAAAAAAAGCAACCCACTTTCATGAATTGCTTTTCTCAGAATATTTGTCAAAATTTAAATATTTAAAATTTTCTTTACTTCATCTTCCATTGCCGCAGTTTCACATACGGTCTGATGAATCACCGGAGCTGTCCTGATTTCTTCAATTGCCTTCGGGATTTCTGTTTTTGAAATCACCTGAAGCTCGTCCACCAACTGAAAATCTGTTTTTTCATCATACTTCGGATCAATTGCATTCATCACACTTCTGGTAAATTTATACGGACTGGCTGTGGATGCAATCACAGTCGGTGTCTCGTCCTTAGTTTCCTTCACATACTTATCATAGGCAACTGCTGCAACTGCCGTATGTGTATCCATGACATATCCTTCTGATTGATAAACTTCCTGAATTTTCTCTGCAGTTTCCTGTTCATCGCCATAAGCTCCGTAAAACTCTGAAAGCTCGTCTTTCATTGCCTCTGTGATCGTATAAACACCTTCTGCTGTCAGAGCCGTCATAAACTCCGCACATTGCTTCGGATCATTTCCTGCAATACGATAGATCAGGCGTTCCAGATTGCTGGAAATTAAAATGTCCATGGATGGTGAGGTTGTCACATAAAAATCACGGTTTCTGTCATAAGTTCCGTTTTGGAAAAAGTCGAACAGTACTTTATTTTTATTGGAAGCACAAATGAATTTGCCAATCGGAATTCCCATCTGCTTTGCATAAAATGCCGCAAGAATATTTCCAAAGTTTCCCGTTGGAACTACAACATTCATCGGTTCTCCTGATTTTACCGCCCCTGATTTTAATAGATCAGCATATGCTTTCACATAGTAAACAACCTGGGGAACCAGCCGTCCGATATTAATAGAATTGGCAGAAGAAAATTGATAACCGCTCTGATTCATAACCTTCGCCAGCTCTTTATTTGAAAACATCTTTTTAACGCCGGTCTGTGCATCATCAAAATTGCCATGAATTCCAATTACATATGTATTTTGACCTTTCTGCGTTACCATTTGCTTTTCCTGAATCGGACTGACACCAGATTTTGGATAAAATACAATTATTTTTGTTCCCGGCACATCAGCAAATCCTGCCAATGCCGCTTTCCCGGTATCCCCGGAGGTTGCAGTTAAAATTACGATCTCATTTTTCACCTGATTTTTTCTTGCGGAAGTTACCAGCAAATGCGGAAGAATGGATAATGCCATATCTTTGAAGGCAATGGTTGCTCCGTGAAACAGTTCAAGATAATATACATTCCCTATTTTCTTCATCGGCGCTATTTCCGACGTGTCAAACTTACTGTCATAAGCGTTCTGAATACAGGCTTTCAATTCTTCCTCTGTAAAATCTGTAAGAAATTCTTTCATCACTGCATATGCAATTTCCTGATAAGACATTTTCGTTAATTCTTCCAGCGTCACCTGAAGCTTCGGAATTTCATTGGGTACAAATAATCCTCCGTCGCTGGTCAAACCCTTTAAAATTGCTTCTGACGCAGTGGCTGTTTCTTCTCCATTTCTTGTGCTGTGGTATACTAAATTCATATTTCCCTACCTTTTCTTCTATGGTTTTATGTACTTTGTTCTCCGGTGGCGCGCCGCCACAGCAGCGCCTCCCATTTAATTTCTGATTATATCATATGTTTTTTTCTGCTACAACTGATTTTCTTGCTCTATATCTCATACATAGGCAAAAACCAACATTAGACGCAAACCTGCGACGAGAGCATCTTCATTGAAATCAAACTGCTCATGATGATTGGGATATCCTTCTCCGCCTCCCACAAAGGCAAAGCATCCGTCCATTTCCTCCAAATAATTTGCAAAATCTTCTCCCAACATCATCGCAGGAACTTTCACCCATTCCCAAGGTTCAAAAACATCCTGCGCTCCCTTTAACACTTGACTCACAACTTCCTCGGAATTTACCAACGCCGGATGACTGGCCGGCTGAAAATCAACGGAAATTTCTGTCTGATACATTTTCTCTGCCGCCTGTGCAATTTCTTTCATCCGTCGCTGCACCAATTCCTGTGCTTCTATGGAAAAAGTTCGTACGGTTCCTTCCAGCAGCGCTTCCCCTGCAATTACATTTCGTGCAGTTCCCGCCGTCATCTTTCCAATGGTTAGAACTACAGGCTCCAGCGGATCCAAATTCCGACTGATAATGTTCTGTAAATTTATGACCAGAGAGGATGCAGCGACCGCTGCGTCCGCACATTCGTGAGGTTTCCCGGCATGCCCTGATTTTCCGGTAATCCGAATGGAAAACCAATTGGTTGCCGCCATTCTTCTGCCCGGCTCCAAAGAAATCCTCCCAGCCGGAATTCCGGAAAAAATATGCAGACCCAAAATTTTTTTGACATCCTCCAGCAAACCTGTTTTCAACAGCATTTTCGCGCCCTGTGCGATTTCCTCCGCCGGCTGAAACAGCAATAAAATTCTTCGGTTCAGTTCTTTCTCGTGCTGCTTTAAAATCTTTGCGGCTGCCATCAAAATCGCCGTATGTCCATCATGAGCACAGGCGTGCATACAGCCATGATTTAATGATGCGAAATCAAGACCGGTTTCCTCTTCCACTTCCAGTGCATCCATATCTGCCCGCAGCGCAATTGTTTCTTTACCTCCGCTTCCAATCGCTGCGATGATTCCTGTAGGGTCCAACAGTCGATATGAAATTCCCCATTGTTCCAGATGCTCTCTGATGTATTCCATCGTCATCATTTCATGAAAGGCAGTTTCCGGGCATTGATGCAGCGCCCGCCGAAACTCCTCCAGATCTTCCCGCATGCCATTGGCCTCTTGATTAATATCCATTGCCGCCTCCTTCTATCTTTCTCTCCAACGTCCAATTAGATAAATGACCAATCCAATTGCCAAAATTGGTCCTAAAAACATAAAAAATAATTTAAACACGACAAATAAAATCAAAAGCAATAGAATTCCCACAAGAAAACATCCTATTTTCAGACCTCTGGAATTTACCGTATAAACTCTGTTCTTTCTATATGACGTTTCTGCTTTCACATCCCCGGAAGCATCATCATAGTATGTCTGCTCTTCTGAAACTGCATCTGCCTCCGCTGCATCCACAATGGTTTTTGCAATTAATCGCGGACTTCCCAGCTCCCGAAGAATCTCCTCCTGAGATCTTCCATTCTTTTCCTGCTCCCAAATAAATTTTTCATAGTACTGTACATTTTCTTTCACCGCCTCTTCCGGTATCATACCTTCCAACGCCAGTCGAAGTTCCTCTAAAAATTGTTGTTTTGTCATATTTATCTCCGTGATCTCTAGATTGAATAGAAAATTCTTGACTCTTCTATTATGCGATACTTATGATCCGCAATTTCTACAATCGTCACTCCACAATTTAATTGTCTCGGCTCATGCCAGAAATCTTTGATTTCTCTCTGATACATATAAGTAAGCATCCCGTGAATCATAGCTCCATGAGAAAAAACTGCAATATTTTCATATTTTTTCTCATTTGGAAGGATTCTATCCTTCAAAAACTCTTTCCCTCTTAAAATGACCTCTTCGTGGTCTTCACATCCCCCTGCCTTCACAAATTGCTCCGGCGCATCAAAAAATCTCAAAACAGGATCTCCTTCTTCAATTAAATCGGCCTCTGATTTTCCCTCATAAATTCCAAAATCGACTTCCGCAATTCTCTCATCTTCATAAAGGGCAATATTTCTTCCTCCTAATACAATTTCCCCTGTCTCTCTGGCTCGTTTCAGAGGACTTGTATAAGCAATATCAAATGGAATTTTCCGCAATCCTTCTCTGGTAGAGAATGCTAGCTCCCTGCCATATTCATTTAAAGGAATATCGGAACTTCCCTGTATCCGTCTGGATTTATTCCAATCGGTCTCACCGTGTCTGATTAAATATAGCTTCAAACCATTTTACCTCCGTTTTTAGGACATTATACCATAATTTTTCAAGAATTATGAAAAAACTATGGTATTTTTATCGAACTTTGCTATACTATGGATATGATATATTATAAAAAGTTTGATTGGAGAAAAGTATATGAACATTCATGTTGGAGATGAAATTGTACTGACAGAACAGGTCGTTCCGGAAAACACTGCTGAGAAATGGGGAAGCGGCAGTCTTCCTGTCTATGCGACACCCGCTATGATTTCTCTTGTTGAACAGGCGGCTGTCAACCTGCTTGCCGGAAAACTGGATGAAGGCACAACTACCGTAGGAACAAATTTAAATATTGCTCATGTCTCTGCCACTCCGATTGGAGGCACCATTCAATGCCACTGCACCTTAACTGAAATTGACCGCAAACGTCTTGTCTTCCACGTGGAAGTCACAGATAACAAAGGCCGCGTCGGAATCGGTACACACGAGCGTTTTATCGTGGCTTCAGAACCATTTATGGAAAAAGCCAAGAAAAAATTAAATGATGCATAAGTTTTATTTTCCACTCACCAAACGTGATAAGAGGCAGATGACACCATATCATCTGCCTCTTAGATTTTTTAACGGTTGGTTCCTTTTAAAATCGGTGAGATTCTTTTGTATATAAAAAACGTAATCACAACACTGCACATTCCTTTGATAAACGTAAACGGCATATTAAACCATATGAGTGCATCCCACAAGCTGGTTACATTCTTATTGATTGCCTGATATGCACCAAGAATTGCCTCCATCGGCATAAAATTGGTGTAAACCGGATATACAATAAAATAATTGGAAAAGACACTCAGCACAGACATCAGCACCGCTCCAAACAATGCGCCAAGCATTGCTCTTTTCTGTGTCTTTTTCTTCTGATACAACAAACCGGCAGGCAACACAAAACACACGCCTAAAATAAAATTTGAAAGCTCTCCGACTCCGCCGGTCTGCGTGTGAAGCAGATTGATCGCATTCTTAATAAAGCATACTGCAATTCCCGACACCGGTCCCATAGAATATGCCGCCAACAGCGCCGGAAGTTCCGAAAAATCAAACTTAATAAACGGTGGAATCAACACCGGAATGGGAAATTCCAAAAACATCAAAATTGTCGCCAATGCCCCCAACATTCCAGTCATTGCAATGGTTCTCACATTCACCTTGTTTGTCTTCATTGTCATTGTTTCTCCTGCCATCATCATATTCTCCTTTTTAATTTATTTAAGAACAAAATGTTCTCAGAAAATGAAAAAGACCTTATCGTTTACCGAAAACGACAGGGCCCAAAACCTAGATGATGCACCATTACATCACCCGCTACTTCTTTCATCCAGACTATACTGTTGGTTCGGGATTCTAACCCAATCAGCTTGCGCTCGCGGACTTATCCTTTCAAAAGCATCACCGCCAGTCGAGAATTGATATTTGAAAATATCTCACTCTGCCCTGAAGTTGGAGAATTTTTTCTCTACTTCAATATTCAATTTTACAGAAAATGAAAGTGTTTTCTGTTTACGTTCTTATTATAGTCCTTCTTTCTTCCTTTGTAAAGCAATATTTCACATTTCCTTTCTTTACACCAACATTATAATTTGTTAAACTATAAAAAACTAAATACTTTACTTGTATGAATAAAGGAGAGAGAAACTATGGGAATGCACAGAGTTGCCAAGATGCCTTCTCCGGAGGAATTAAGGGAAGAATTTCCTCTGAGTGAAGGGGCAAAAAAAATAAAAGAACAACGAGATCTCGAAATCCGTAATATTTTTACTGGAAAGTCAGACAAATTTATCGTCATCATCGGACCTTGTTCTGCTGATAATGAATCTGCCGTTATGGATTATCTCGGACGTCTCGCAAGAGTTCAGAAGGACCTTTCCGATAAACTTTTAATAATTCCCCGCATCTATACCAATAAACCACGCACCACTGGTGACGGCTATAAAGGAATGATTCACCAGCCCGATCCTGAAAAAGCACCGGACATGGCAAGCGGTCTGCGTTCCGTCCGCAAACTCCACATGGATGCTTTGGAGGAATTTCATATGCCTGCTGCCGATGAGATGCTTTATCCAGGAAACTGGCCATATATGGAAGATATCTTATCTTACGTTGCCGTCGGCGCACGTTCCGTAGAAAATCAACAGCATCGCTTAACCGTCAGCGGATTTGACATTCCTGCCGGCATGAAAAATCCAACAGGAGGAGATCTGACCGTTATGATGAATTCCATCACTGCCGGTCAGCACCAACATGATTTTATTGCCAACGGATATGAAGTCAAAACAGATGGAAATCCTTTAACCCATGCCATTCTGCGTGGCTCTGTCAACCGCCATGGAAATAATATTCCGAACTATCACTATGAAGATCTGACTCGTGTTGCATACATGTACGAAAAATTTCAATTGAAAAATCCCGCTGTCATTGTAGACGCCAATCACTCCAATTCCGGAAAACAATGGGATCAGCAGCCGCGCATCGTTCAGGAAGTTCTTCACAGCAGAAGCTTTCTTCCGGAAATCCGCTCTCTGGTCAAAGGAATCATGATTGAGAGTTATATCGAAGACGGATGCCAGTCCATCGGAAATGGAGTTTACGGGCAGTCCATCACAGACCCTTGCCTTGGCTGGGATAAGTCTGCTGCTCTGCTCTATCGCATGGCTGATTATGTATAACAGTTAAATTTTATTTTAATAATTTCAGTACTCCGGACATGATGCTTGGATTTACAAAACTTTCCATGACACATCCAAGGACTACAAATATAATTTCAAATTGCACACTGTAATTGCGAAAGAAGGAATGTTTTTCATAATACAACATTTCTTCTTTTTCGTTATCCCGAAGATTTCTGCGAAACATTAAAATTCCGGAAACCCCATAGCACAGGAAGTGCGGAAAAAAGCTAAACAATACCAAAAGCATTCCTTTTAATCCTGTCTGAATCACCTGAAGAGACAAAATAGACCCCAAAAAAAATGCCATGCAGAACATTCCACCGTACAAAAACACCAACGGCTGCAGCAAATATCCTGCCAGAAATGCAATTCCATATTGTTTTCCCCGCTTAAATAATATGTACGGAAATAAACTGGCGCTGGAGACATAGAGATCCTGATTGCTGAGAACCAGAGAATCCATCTGTCCTCCATACGCCAGATAATCCTTATATACAAAATTAGTAAAGATGCTTCCCAAAATCAGGCCTGCCATCACAAATAACCCGGTAAAAAATTTTTTTCGATCCAACGTCCGCTCCTCTTCTTGTTTTTTATATTCCGATTTAGTTTATTCTATGCGGCGCTTGTCTCATTTATTCATTTCCCCAGAGAATACTTGTCCATATATCCCAAAATACCGGAAATTGTTTTGGCGTCTACAATTTGTCCATCAAAGATCATCTCTCTGACGATCTGAAGAGAATACTCTTTCACATCAATAAATTCATCCTCGTCCAGATGCTGATCTGACGGCTTTAAATCAGTTGCCACGTAAATAGGAATTTTCTCATTGCAGAAACCTATGGCAGTAATGATCGTCATCAAATGCTCCATGTTCCCAGCCCGATATCCTGTCTCTTCCTCAATCTCTCTCCTAACACAATCCAGCGCGGTTTCTCCAGGCTCAATTCCCCCTGCCGGAATCTCCAGCGTATCACAATCTAAAGCATTGCGGTACTGTTTCACCAGAAGCACCGTCCCTCTGTCTGTCACCGGAATCACCGCAGCAGCTCCTCTATGCTTCACCAAATCCCATGTGACGACTTTTCCATTGGGAAGCTTCACAATATCCTCGTAAAAACTGACCACCTTTCCTTGATGAACTAACTTTTGTTTGATCTTTTCATAACCCTGCATCACTGTCTTTCCTTTCTCTGATCCATCTAAAAATAATCCTGTTCACAGGACTCTGTGCCTTTGGCAGGACTCCAAAGCGGCAATCTTTCACTCCGCAGCAGCATGATCCTCACAATGCGTTTTTGCGATATGGAAAAAAAGTTTTCCTGTATCGTTAAAAAAACGATAGATTTCTCTATCGTTTTTTGTTATTTCGCATAATCTACAACTCGTGATTCTCTGATTACATTGACCTTGATCTGACCAGGATAATCCAAATTTTCTTCCACCTGATTGGAAATATCTCTGGCTAATAAGATCATATCGTCGTCACTGATTTGCTCAGGAACTACCATCACACGAATTTCCCGACCTGCCTGAATTGCAAAAGTTTTATCAACACCTTGAAATGAGTCTGCGATCTCTTCTAATTGCTTTAATCTCGTTGTATAACTCTCCAGCGTTTCGCTTCTCGCACCAGGACGAGCTGCAGAAATCGCGTCTGCCGCCTGTACAATACAAGCGATCAAAGTTTCCGGCTCAGCATCCCCATGATGAGATTCTACCGCATTGATTACCACTGGATGTTCCTTATACTTCTTACATAAATTAACACCAAGCTCCACATGAGAACCTTCTACTTCATGATCGATCGCTTTTCCTATGTCATGAAGCAGTCCTGCCCGCTTGGCAAGCCTTACGTCAACTCCGACTTCCGCCGCCAACAGACCGGAAAGCTGTGCAACTTCCATGGAATGCTTCAGCGCATTCTGCCCGTAGCTTGTCCGGAACTTCATCCTTCCAAGAAGTCTGACGAGCTCCGGATGAATTCCGTGAACGCCAAGCTCTAATGTTGCAGCTTCGCCTTCTTCGCGCATCATAGTTTCAACTTCCTTCGTGGCTTTCTCAACCATCTCTTCTATGCGCGCCGGATGAATTCTTCCGTCGACAATTAATTTTTCCAATGCAATTCTCGCAATTTCTCTGCGCACTGGATTGAAGCTTGACAGCACAACAGCTTCCGGGGTATCGTCAATAATCAATTCTACTCCGGTAATGTTCTCGATCGAACGGATGTTGCGGCCCTCTCGGCCGATAATCCTTCCTTTCATCTCATCGTTTGGAAGCTGTACAAGGGAAATTGTCGTCTCTGCCACATGATCTACCGCACATTTCTGAATGGCAGTTACCACATATTCTTTGGCTTTCTTTCTTGCCTCTTCCTTTGCCCTCGTCTCCATCTCCTTGATGTACATTGCTGTCTCGTGTTTCACATCTTCTTTTACTGCTGATAATAATTGCTCTTTTGCCTGTTCAGAGGTCAAACCAGAAATTCTCTCCAGTTCCTGTAGATGTTTTGACTGCAGTTCCTGCAGCTGAGCTTTCTCTGACTCGATATGCTTTTCTTTTGCTGTCAAAGATTGTTCTTTCCTTTCCAGCGCAGTTGATTTTTTATCTACCGCCTCTTCTTTTGAAAGAACTCTCTGCTCATACTTCTGCAGCTCTGCCCTGCGTTCCTTTGTCTCTTTTTCAAAGTCATGTCTCGCCTTTATAGTTTCTTCTTTGACTTCCAAAGAAGCTTCCCGCTTTTTCGCGTCAGCCGCTTTGATTGCTCCATCTATAATATCTCTGGCTTTATCTTCTGCATTTCCAATGGTAATTTCCATGGCTTTCTTGCTTCTTTGATTGGCAACATAAGCAGATATTGGAATTGCAATGACCAAAGTTGCGATAATGGCTATTATTATACCAAAATCCACAGGTCTCCTCCTTATTCAATTTTTTGTGCTTTTACACTTCTTTAATTTTATATGTTTTTTACTGAAAAGTCAAGAAAGGGATACCTCTTCTGTACGAATCAGCCTTGCCGTTTTGGAAGGAATCAAAAGTCCTCCTCCAAAATCTATGGTTTCTCCCGTTATCAGATCCATACCGGTCCCTGCCTGCGCATCAAAATGAGCTGTAAATGCACTCTCTCCGCAATTTACAGCAAAGATCACCCGATCTCCCTGTCCTTTTCTCTGGAACACCAGAACCTCCGGTGCAGTTGCCAGCGGAAGATAATCTCCGTATTTCAAAGCCGGACTTTCCTTTCTGATCTTTGCAAGCTTTGAAAGATATTGCGTCAACTCATTTTCTTTCAAATCCTCCACTTTCACTCTCGGACGCAGACTGTCGTCGCTTCCCTGTTCCTTTTTTCCTTCGATTCCCCACTCACTTCCATAATAAATCCCCGGAATTCCCGGCATTGCAAATTCCATAGCATAAATTAGCGGCAAGTGCTCTGCATCCTCCAGTCGCGTTGCAATTCTTTCCACATCATGGTTATCCACAAAATTATACAATGGAATGCCCCGATATAAGGCCCACTCTTCCGGTCCGAACTGCCGATTCAGAGAGTATCCGATCTCATGCATATTATGGGTGTTAAAGCTGGAATACAATCCTTTATAACACTCATAATTTGTCACTGAATCCAGAAGTTCCGGATTCGCAAGTTCGTTGTAATCTCCATGGAGCATTTCCCCGATCATAAAAAATTCAGGATTTTTACGATGCACAAACTCTGCCAGTGATTTCATAAAATTTCGATTGAGCATATACGCAACATCTAGGCGCAGCCCGTCAATTCCAAATTCATTCATCCACATACCCACCGCATTCAGAAGATAGTTGCGAACTTCCTCATGATCCAGATTTAACTTTACCAATTCGTAATGCCCTTCCCATCCTTCATACCAAAAGCCATCGTCATAAGGACTGTTTCCATCAAAATGAATATAAAACCAATCTTTATACGGGGATTCCCATTTCTTTTCCAAAACATCCTGAAATGCCCAAAACTCACGTCCCACATGATTAAACACCCCGTCTAAAAAAATGGCAATTCCTTCTTCCTTTAGTTTTTTACACACTTTCACAAAATCTTCATTTGTTCCAAGCCGTTCATCAATCCGACGAAAATCTTTTGTATCATATCCATGATTTGAAGAAGAAAATATCGGTGAAAAATAGACCGCATTCATTCCCAATTTTTTTATATGGGGAATCCATGTCTCCGCTTCCAAAATTCCATGAGATATTGTTCCGTCAGAGAAAGCTCTCAATGGGAAAATCTGATAAATCATTAATTCATTTATTTTCATAGTTTTTGTTCTTCCTTTCTACTCTGTACTTTTTAACGATTCCACCATATTAATTTTGCGCAGTTGAAAATACATCAGTATATTCACAAATACAGCAAAGCCGATGGTTAATAAAGTGCTGTAAATATAGCTTGGAACATAAATACTTCGTCCAAACATAATCAAATCCACTTCTGTGGTGAAAATAACATATCGATGCAGCGCCGTCCCCATGATAATTCCTGCCAAAATTCCCAGGACTGTGAGCAGAACATTTTCTCTGTACACATAAGCATGCACCTCTCCATCGTAGAACCCCAGAACCTTCATAGTCGCAAGTTCCGCTCTCCTTTCCGCAATATTAATATTATTCAGATTAAACAATACAACAAAGGCCAGCAGTCCGGCGGAAACAATCAATACCACGACGACAATGTTCAGGTTATCTACCATATCTGACATTGTTTTTGCCTCATCACTTGAAAACGTAACAGACGCCGCTTCCTCCCTTTCAAGAATTTCTCTCCTAATCTGATTCATTCCTTTTTTGGAACCATCCGTTTTTACACAATACATTCCGCTTGCAGAAGCTTGTTTTCCATAAAGCTTTTCATAAAGAGTCTTGGTCATATATACCTTATGCATCATATAGTTTTCAGTGACTGCACAGATTTTTACTGAAACTGTTTTTTCTCCCGATTCCCTGATCTGAATTTTGTCACCTGCTTCCACACCCAAAAGCACAGCAGCTTTTTCCGTTAACACAACGCCTTCATCGTTCATGGAAAACGAATTGCCTTTGACACGGTCTTTCAATGTAATGTATCCTGAAACGTCTGACTGTGATATTGGCACAATTCTGGATGCTTCCTGCTCCTCATTGTTTGCGCAAATTGTCACCGCAGCTTCATTTACTTCCATCGTTTTTTTAAGATCTGATCTCTCTGATATCCAATGTTTTAATTTTTCTCGATCTTTCCTGGCAGCGCCATCTTTATAGGCAACTGAAAAATCATATGTTATAATTTTTTTATATTGATTTTCAGAAATTGCCGAAATTGAATCTTTGATTCCAAATCCCACAAGAAGCAACGACATACAGCCTCCGATTCCAAAAACAGTCATAAAAAATCGCTTTTTATATCGGAAAAGATTTCGCATCGTAGCCTTCCAGATAAAGCTCATTCGATGCCAAAATACCGGTATCCGTTCCAACAAAATACGTTTTCCTTCTTTCGGTGCCGTAGGGCGCATTAACTGCGCCGGTTTCTCCCGAAGCTCTTTGTAACATGCCGATAATACTGCTGCTGTCACAACACCTACTGCCAGACATGCTGCCATGACAGAATATTCCAGATCAATTGGCGTTTGGATCACTCCAAGTCCTATATACATCATTTTATAAGCGGTTATAATAATCCACGGCAACAGCTTTTCTCCAATCACAACCCCCAGTATGCTTCCCGATACGGTTGCTGCCAATGCATAGCTTACATATTTTATTGCAATGTCCACACCACGATATCCCAAAGCTTTGAAGATGCCAATTTGGGTTCTCTGTTCTTCCACCATTCTGGTCATTGCAGTTAAACTGACCAATGCGGCAACCAAAAAGAAGATAACCGGAACTACTTTACTCAATGCCGCGATACGTTTGGCTTCCTCTCCGTACTCTACATAAGATTGTGTCTTTTCCCGATTTAAAATATACCATTTCCCGGATTTTAAATTTTGTATATCTTTTTTAGCATCTTTTATCTTTTTTTGTACTGCTGACAACTCTTTTTTTACTTTCTTCTCAGAACTCTGCAGTTTTTTTCGACCTCTCAGCCATTCTTCCTGTGCGTTTTGAATCTCTTTTTTTCCTTCTGTAAGCTGTTTCGCACCGGATTTTAATTGCTCCTCTGATCGGTTTAAATTCCTCCTTGCCTGCTTTAATTCTTTTTCTTTTAGAGCTATTGTCTCTTTTGCGGCAGCAAGACTGCTTTTCGCTGTTTTGATCTCCTTTTTTCCTCTGGAAATATTTTTCTTTTGAGAAGCCAGTTCTGTTCTTCCTGAAGACACTTGCTTTTTGGCTGCCTGCATCTTTTGATACTCCCGGTTCAGAGTTTTTTTTCCCTCCGCCATCTTCTCTTTTCCCGTCCTCAGCTGCTCTTTTAACTTCTGCACAGTCGGATGATCTGATCCAAGACTTTGTTCATAGCTTTTTATCTGATCTTGCAGGTCTTTTAATTTTTCCTCCTGCTGTTCTAGTTTCTTTTCCTCCTGTCCAAGCTTCGTTTCTGCCTCTTTGATTCGGTTTTCAGAAACAGTCAGCTTCCGATTTGTTTCTTTCCATGTTTTTTCCCCTGTTTTCAGCTTTTTTTCCTGGGCAGCAAGTTCTGTTTCAGAAGAGGATATCTGCTGTTTCGCTTTCTCCATCTCCTGTTTTCCCGACTGATACTGCTTCTTCCCACTTAAAAGTTCTCTCTTTCCTTTTTGCAGCTGATCCTCATTTTCTCTGAGCTCTTGTTTTGCAGTCTCAATTTTTTGCTTTGAAATTTTTAAATCTTTTTCCGCCTGATTTAATTTTTTTTGTGCTTTTTTTCGTTCTTTCTGATATTTTAGTTCTTGTTTATTTATTTCCCTTTCTGCCTCATTTTTCACTTCCGCAAGCCGTACCGCTTTTTGTTCCTTCTGAATGCTTTTTAACTGCTTTTCCAATCGAGAAACCTCTTTCTTATAGGCTTCTCCATAGGCTCTTTCCTCTTTAGCATTCTTTGCGGTCATATAAATTTCTGTATAAACCTCCAACCGAAATTCTTCTTTTGAAATTACCAAAAATCCATCTCGGTTTCCGGAGCCCATATCCGTACTTCCTCGGGATCTTGAAAGATATTCCGAAGACTTTCCGATTCCAACGACCTGATACACCGTATTTTTCAAAGTTTGCTTTAAAGATTCTTCCTCATCGGAAGATAATGTCAAAACATCACCGATTTTTATTTGATGTTCTTTTGCGAACATCTCGTCTACCAGACATTCCTTCCCTGACCTTGGAAGTCTCCCCTTGACAATCTCGATTTGATTCATCCTCTCCAGTGCTGACCGAACCTGTACGACATACTCCTCCTGCTTGCCCTTTATCTGACAGATTGTATCTACCGAATATCCCCCCTCTGCATCCTCTGCTGACGGAAGATTTTTCAAAGTTTTCAGATTTTCTTCAG
The DNA here is from genome assembly GCA_905213305.1 of uncultured Anaerostipes sp. Lineage (GTDB taxonomy): Bacteria > Bacillota > Clostridia > Lachnospirales > Lachnospiraceae > Anaerostipes. Next base: position 6,962 of record CAJMHU010000008.1, on the reverse strand, counting down.
ATAATCCCAGTGTTCCCAGCAATTTCACATCCATAAGGCTGCTTTGATCAAATTGGTGATCCGCTGTTATATACATATCCTTTTCTGTCACACGAATTCCGGAAAAGAAAGCAACTCCCAGAACAACGATAAAAAAAATCGACAAAAACCGCGGCAGAGTCCTGCGGATCGTCCGACCTATATCTTTGTGCAGCGCTGTTTTTTTCATATGTATCTCCTACCATTCAATCATATCCACTGGTTGCGGGTGATCGTTGATTGTTATTCTGCTGATTTTCCCATTTTTCATTTCAATCACTCGATCTGCCATTGGTGCAATCGCCAGATTATGCGTAATCACCACAACCGTTTTTCCTTTGGTTCTGCAAGTATCCTGTAAAAGTTTTAGGATGGCTTTTCCGGTTTGATAGTCTAATGCCCCTGTGGGTTCATCACATAGTAATAACTTGGGATTTTTTGCCAACGCCCGGGCAATGGAAACTCTCTGCTGTTCTCCTCCGGATAATTGTGCCGGGAAACTATCCAGCCGATGTCCAAGACCAACATCTTTTAATACCTCATCTGCATTCAAAGGATCTCTGCTAATCTGGAGAGCCAATTCCACATTCTCTCTCGATGTAAGATTTGGAACCAAATTATAAAACTGGAACACGAACCCAATGTCATCCCTTCGATATTGGGTCAGCTGCCTCTGATTCCATTTTGAGATATCCTTTCCATCGACAAAAACGGCGCCACTGGTAGCAGTATCCATACCTCCTAAAATATTCAATACGGTGGTCTTTCCTGCTCCACTGGCGCCAATAATCAGAGCAAATTCTCCCTGTTCTACTGTAAAATCAATCCCATCTACAGCTTTTGTCAAAATCTCCCCTGACTGATATATTTTTTTTACATTTTCTAACCGAATCAATTCCATATTGCATTCTCCTTTTAAGAGAATTTTACCATAAATTCAGTCATTCGGCTAGGCAAAACAAAGCCGCTTTCGCTCTTTGATCTATCGAAATTGGTTGCTTTTCTCCTGATATTCATATCCGATCGATCGAAGCTGTTCTTTCACTCGATCCCCGTCAATCTCCAAGTCTTCACACAGCGATTTATAGTCTGCGTAAAAATCACGAAGTTGTGTATTTATATAGCTTAATAATATCACCGGATCTTTTGGCAGCATACAATTCCTCCTAAAAGATATTTTGCAGTGAATTCAAGGAAGAACCCGCACTGTTTAATAAAGATGAAAATACAAATTCTTTTAACACAAAGTAACTGACAAACGCTGAGATCAACAGGGTAATCAATGCAACATAGGCAACTGCATCTTTTTTTACTTCCGGATAACTCATCAGTGCAACGACAAAATAAATAAAGCCAAGTACAGATCCAAACAAAATGGCAAGAAGCGAAAAACTATATAATCCCAAGAGCAATCCCAAAATTCCCAAAATCCATCCAAGAGAAGCTCCTATTCCTTTGATTCCCGCAATCTGACAGCTTTGCAGCCAATTCATCCGGGCATGCCCCATCGTCCTCATAAATCCCAAAACCAAACCTGAAATCACCAACGATGTAATCATTGTCAGGACGATTCCATACATGAAAAAGCTTCCTGCGGAAGGCGCCTGAGAGGCTGCTGCAGAGGTCCCGGTAAAACTTGAAAAACCTGACATCGTGGCAGAGATCAGTTTGTTGACTAATAAATATAAATAAAGTCCGGATAGAACAGCCTCAATTCCCATCATAATCAGCCCAGTCTTACTTGTCTCATCCTTCACGGTTTCTGCCAAAGCACTGGACGGTCGTTTGATCAGATCGAAAACCGTCTGAAACAGATTCTTCGCTGCAGCAGCTGTATCCTGTTTCTTCTTCTCAGTATCTTCTTCGTACTGGACTTCTTCCCTGGTCTGTTCTTTTTCTGTTGTCTCCTCCGCGAAAGTACACGGACAAGGCTGTCCCTCAATTAATTTTCTCCCACATTTTGTACAAAAGTTTGCCATAATCTTTCCCCTTTTCTTTTTTCTAGTAATAGTAATATGAAACAGAATCAATGACCCATTTGCCATTTTGTTTCACCATTTTTGCGACACCGCTAATGGTACAAGTTTGTTTTTGGTAACTTCCTGACCATGTTTTATACTGATAATCTCTGGTTCCTGAAACAGAAATCGGAATTCCATCTGCAAAAGTCGCATAGCTGGATGTAGAAGCCACTGCCTCACACTTGGTGACATTGACACTGCCAAGACTCTTTGCGTCAGATCCTGCATAATATGTATAACGACATAAACTGGTTCCGTACGTATTTGCTTTTTGCGCAGAGCTGAAATATGAGGTCAGACCGGAATTCCCGCTGTTCTTAATTCTTGCCTCTGTAATTGCCGGCAAATATCCTCTCAATGCCTGAGCTGCTTCTGTTTTTGCTTTGCTGGAGTACTGAATTTGACTGATCAGATTATTATTTTTTGTGTCAAACAAATAACTGTCTTTTTCAAATAAACCATCCGCTCCCTCAAATGTCACTTTGTGAGTTCCAGCGAACATCTTTGTATAATATGTACTTCCCGTCGTATCGCTTGGCGCTTTTGCCTCGATTCCATCCACCTTCATCGTGATTCCTTTCACATTTGGCAGACGAACGGAAGTTGTCATAAGATCAGTGTCGGCAACACTGGTCACTTCGTATTTATCAAAAAATAAGAAGTTCTTTTTCGTCGATTTATCTACACTGATTATCACAGTTCCTGAACCCTTTTTCGCCCGGTATACATAAGGAGCTCCAGAGCTGCTGTAGGCACCGGTCTGCCCTCCTGTTGGCTCCGACAACGTCTGAATCTCACTCTGATCCATAGTTTTCTCGAAAGTCTCTTCATTAATAAAAGTATCTTCATCAAAATTATATAAATCGTAGATTTTATTCCATTCTTTATTATTATAATCTTTTACAAACTGACTGGCTGCCGACTCCGGATTGCTGCTTCTGCTTCCAAAATAGTAAAAAGCCCCGATTAATACTGCTAACACTGCCACCTGAACAGCAATAATTTTTTTTGCCTTTGGACTCATCCCCCCTGATTTTTGCTTGGATGCATGCTTATTTTTTGATAAATCCACTTCGGCGGTTTTCTTTGGCGTCTCACCTTCCGTCGCCTTTTTTTCCTGGGTCTTTGTTTGATGTTCTAATGTAATTTTTTGACCGCATTCTCCACAAAACAAATCCCCGTCGTTGATTTCTTTTCCACAATTTGGACAAAACATTTCCATTCGCTCCTTTCTATCTGGTACCTCGTTTTTTTAATTCAGATGCTAATACGTCTACATTTTTCTTTTCATACGTATTTAAGGATATACTTTCCTGATCATCTACCGCTGCACGATACCATTTCTTCTTCTCAAATCGTTCTTTATTTTCCTTTTTTGAAAATTTCAGACCGTGTCTTGCATAAATCTCATTGATCGCATATTGTAGTTCTGCAGTTGACATTTTTGATAAATCCGAAGTGATATACTCTGTATCAGAATCAGGAAACATGTATCCATCGCTGGCATCCATAACACTTTGATCCGATTTTTGGTTCTCTGCCGCCGGTTTCGATTTTGTATCCGACGACGGTTCCTGAGCAACCGTATCTGAAGAAGCCGTATCTGTTTCCCCAGACTCTGCGGCTGTGTCCGAATCTTCCAACGTTTCTTCCTCCACAGCTGCTTTCAGACGATCCTCTGTTTTTGTATCATCTCGATTTTTTATCATTGCGATGCCAAATATTACAGCAAACACTGCAATCACTGCAGAAAGCGCAAGAATCATCTGTTTTTCATTTTTTTTCATCCTTTCCTCCTTCTCTTTGGTAATATCTATCAATACCATCTGCAATACCTTTCGCAAGATGAATTTGATACTCGCTGTCACATAATTTTCGATCTTCCTTTGGATTGGACATAAATCCCATTTCTACGATTGTTACAGGGATCTTACTCCAATTGATGCCCGTCATTTCATCGGTCTCCACAATTCCTCGATTTTTTGTCCCGGTGCTGCTGCACAATCCATTTCCAATATCTTTTGCCAAGTCCATACTTTGTTTGATAATTTTCCTGCAGTATTGGTTCGTCTCTGACGGACACATTGTCAGCGCTCCAGATACCGTGGAATTCTCTGCACTGTTGCAATGAAGACGAATCAGCACATCGGCTTCACTCTCGTTTGCCATTAAGGATCTTTCTTTATTGCTTAAAAAAACATTATGAGTCTCCCGGATCATATAAACATCATATCCCCTGGCAATTAATATCTTCTTTAATTTTAATGAGACTTCCAAATTCACCTGATATTCCGGAACCTTCGTCGCAACTCCTTCGGTACCGGAGGATACCTTCTGTTTTGTCTGAGACGCTCCGGGTCCAATGGGTTCTTCCTCTGTCATCTGCTCTTTTTGATGCCCTGCATCAATGGCAATTTTTCGTTTATATTCCCGCATTTTTAGATTTTCAATTTTTTCTTCTGTCAACATTCCCTCTTTTTCTGCCGCTGTCTTTCCTCCAGAGGTTTTTTCTTTAATAATCTCCGTGCGTTTCTGGGTGGAAGCTTCCTTCCACTGGACCGCCCCCTCATCCTCACAGCCCCAAAGGCAACAACAGCAGACAAAAAACAGCAAACCTGCCATTCCAATTTTTTTCATTCTTTCATCCTCTCTCTCTTTCAGATCAACCTCTTTTATTGTATCACAGCAGATCTTACTGCTTCAATCTTTTTCAATTTTTCATAAAAAACCGAAAAAGGTACAGACAATTCTTTTACCAAGAATTTCTGTACCTTTTTTCCTTTACGGAACAACCACGGTCAACTCTCCGGTCACGGAATCCATAACATATCCGGAAATTTTTACATCATTGGGAATCAGGGGATGCTTCCGAAGCAACTCCACCGAATCCTCGACGGAACGCTCCACACAATCAAATCCTTCCAGCCATGTATCAAAATCCACTCCGCAATGACGAATTAATTCGATTTTTTCCTCATCAATTCCCCGCTCCATCATTTTCTGTATCATAATTTTGCTATTGATATGTCCAACCCCGCAGTCCGTATGCCCGATCACCATCACTTCTTCAATTCCCAGCTCAAAAATTCCCACTAGTATGCTTCGGACAACACTTCCAAAAGCGTGACTCACAACCCCTCCCGCATTTTTAATAATCTTCACGTCTCCGTTTTTTATCCCCAGGGCAGCCGGAAGAAGCTGTGTAAGACGAGTATCCATGCAGGTTAAGATCGCTATCTTTTTATCCGGATATTTACTGGTCTTATACTGTTCATACTGCTTATCATCCACAAATTTCCTATTATATTCCAGAATCTCATCAATCATTGGTCTCTCCTTTTGTCATTATAATTGCTTCCATCCTGCCATTGCAGGCTTCTAAATAATCAACCGGCGTTAATTCTATCTGAATTCCATTTTTCCCGCCGCTGACAATGATTCGGTCTTGCCTTGAAGCGCTTTGATCTAAAACCGTCGTATAATTTTTTCTCATTCCGATGGCAGTACATCCGCCTCGGATATATCCGGTAATTTTATTGATATCCTTCACATGAATCATTTCCACTGATTTCTCACCCACAGCTTTTGCTGCTCTCTTGAGATCTAATTCCTTATGAATCGGAATCACGAATACAAAATATCCTCCGCTCTTTCCAGCCGTCACCAATGTTTTAAATACTCTCTCATATGGTTCATGAAGCATATCTGCAATGGCGATTCCATCAATAAATTCCTTACATTCATAGCGATGGACCTCATATGGAATTTTCTTTTGCTCTAAAATGCGCATGGCATTGGTTTTTGGTTCTTTTTTTGCCATTCTTTGTTCCTCCTTACTATAATTTTATCAAAGAAAGCTCCGTGAGTTCAAGTAGACCCTGAAACTCTATTTTATCTGGCAGGCAAATAATAAATCAAAGAAATCGCATCTTGCCCTGCACCTTATCCAAAAGCAAACATATACTACATTAAAAGATTTCTGGAAGGTTTTTTATGCCGGAAACACCTCAAACTGATCAAATCGATCAGGGTCAGCTGAAAGTGCAAGTCACTTCCAGTCTTGCATCTGCTCCCATTGCCGATGCCAAGATTGAAATTTCTTATACCGGAGATCCTGATTCTGTGATTGAACAAATCTCAACAAATGAAAATGGCCAAACCGAAATCATTGATCTTCCTGCGCCGCCATTGGAATATAGTATGGCACCCAGTGATAATCAGCCTTACGCGGAATATACGCTTCGTATTACCGCACCGGACTACGAAACGGTCACCATTGCTGGCGCTCAAATTCTCTCTGCCGTTGAAGGACTGCAAAACGTTCAGATGCTTCCTTTGGAAACGGCACCGGCAGAGTCTCCGATTGTGATCGGACCGCATACTTTGTGGGGCGATTATCCTCCCAAAATTGCAGAAGCAGAAATAAAGCCAGTGAACGAAACCGGTGAAATTGTCCTAAGCAGAGTCGTTATTCCCGAATATATTATTGTCCACGACGGAGCCATTGGAGATACCACAGCCAGAAATTATTATATTCGATATAAGGACTATATTAAGAATGTAGCAGCCTGCGAAATCTATTCAACCTGGCCCAGGGCAACCTTAGAAGCAAATATCCTAGCCATTATGTCTTTTACCTTAAATCGAGTTTACACAGAATGGTATCGAAATAAAGGACACGATTTCACCATTACTTCCTCCACAGCCTATGATCATAAATGGATGAGCAATAAAACAACCTATGATTCCATCAATCAAATTGTGGATGAAATTTTCGCAGATTATCTGTCCAGACCCAATGTCCGACAACCTATTCTAACACAATATTGTGATGGGAAACGGGTTTCCTGTCCCGAGTGGATGACCCAATGGGGATCAAAATATCTGGGTGATCAGGGATATACTCCCATTGAGATCCTCCGC
>CAJMHU010000007.1 GCA_905213305.1 uncultured Anaerostipes sp. | reverse complement strand
ACCTGACTCTTAATCAGGGTGTCGAGGGTTCGAACCCCTCATCGCGTACTAAAGCACTGTTTTTGGTTACATAGAGCCGGGGATGGTGTTTTTTTGTTTTATGATGATTATGTTTAGAAAAGGAGCCGTTCATGTCGGGAAATCATAAATTTGAATCAAATAAAAAATATTTTAACATTTCTATTTACGCAATTGTTGTCATTTTAATCGGGTGTGTATTATTTCGTTTTATCACCCAATGGGCAACGACCAGCAAATTTATTTTGCAATTATGGAGTATTCTTTTTCCGTTCTTTCTTGGATTTCTCATCGCCTATATCATGAATCCGGTTGTCTCCTTTTTTCAGCGGCACCTCACCGGACGTCTCTTTCAAAATGCACCGTCCAAATTGCAGCGCGGAGTTTCCATCCTCATCAGCTATCTTGTTTTGGTCGGTTTTCTTATCATTTGTCTGCAGTTTATTATTCCGCAGCTATATGAAAGCCTTCAGGAACTTTCTCAAATGATTCCGGAAATCTATCAGTCTGTCTCCGGTATCTTTTATGATTATCGGGAGAGCACCTCCGATTTTCTTCCGCGGCAGATTGCAGAAATCATCGAAACAAAAACGCTCCCCAACTTATTGGAAGCAAGCAATGATATTATTGCCAACCTTGTGCCAATGCTCTATGAAGCTTCTGTGTCCATTGCCAGGTGGCTGTTTAATCTGTTCATTGCCTTCGTCGTCTCGATCTATATGACCATTGATAAGGCTCTGCTGAAGAGAAGCGGAAAAAGAATCATTCTGGCTCTGTTCAACGAAGAAGCTTCTTACCGCACTCTTCGGATCTTAAAAGATTGTCATGAAATTTTTTCCGGATTTATTATCGGAAAATCCATTGACTCTCTGATTATTGGCATTTTATGTTTTATTTTAATGACAATCTTAAAACTTCCCTACGCTGTTTTAATCAGTGTGATTGTGGGTGTTACCAATATGATCCCTTATTTCGGACCTTTTATCGGCGCCGTTCCCGGAGCCTTCATTTTATTCATTGTCAGTCCGACGAAATGTCTGATTTTTATTATTATGGTCTTTTTACTGCAGCAGTTTGACGGTTTGATTCTGGGACCTAAAATCCTCGGAGATTCCACCGGAGTCCGCCCTCTGCTGATCCTGTTTTCCATCACTGTGGGCGGCGCCTATTTTGGTCCTTTGGGAATGTTTCTTGGCGTTCCGTTTTTTGCCACAGTTCAATTTCTGATTCAAAATTGGATTGACTACCGTCTCTACAAGAAAAATATTAAAATTGAAGAAAATGAAGAATCCTGATCTCCGTCAGGATTCTTTTTCTATGACTGATTTTGAATTTTTTCTGCCAGATCATTTAGGTAAACCCATCGTTCCATTTTCTCTTCTAACTTTTTTTCCTGCCTTTCTTTTTCCTCTGCCAGCTGCACCAGTTTTGACGAATTGGTGGCGTTATCCAAAATTTCCTGATCCAGTCTCTCAGTTTCCGTCTCCAGTCCGGCAATCTCCTCATCAATACTTTCATATTCTTTCTGTTCAAGAAACGTGAATTTTAATTTCTTTTGGTGTTCTTTTTGAAATTTCTTTCCTTTATTTTCCGGTTTTAATTTCTGTTTTTCCTTCTTCTTCACCTTTTGAAGATAATCGGAATATCCGCCTTCATACTGAACCAGCTTTCCGCCTTCTTCAAAAGCAAAAATACGCTGAACAATCCGGTCCAGAAAATACCGATCATGGGATACCGTAATGACGATTCCCTGAAAGGTATCCAGATAATCTTCCAGAATCGTCAAGGTTTCTATGTCTAAATCATTGGTAGGCTCGTCTAAAATCAGTACATTGGGTGCCTCCATGAGAACTCTCAGCAAATACAGACGCCGTTTCTCTCCGCCGGATAATTTGCCAAGGGGAACATATTGAAGCTTGGGCGGAAACAAGAACCGCTCCAGCATCTGGGACGCACTCGCCGTTCCGTTGGGCGTTTCAATATACTCCGCAGCATTTTTAATATAATCAATGACTCTCAAATCCTCCGGCATCTCATGATTTTCCTGCGCAAAATAACCGATCTTTACCGTCTCGCCCCGAATGACCTCTCCCTGATCCGGTTTTAAATCTCCTGTGATCATTTTCATTAACGTCGATTTTCCACAGCCGTTTGGTCCGATAAATCCCAGTCGGTCCTCTCTTAACATAATATAAGAAAAATGTGAAATGTAATTCCGGTTTTCAAAGCTCTTCGATACATCCTTTAACTCAATGGTCTTTTTCCCCAGACGGCTGCTGACGGAATCCATCTCAACCTTCTGCTGCTTTTGAGGACCTTTGGTATTCTTCAATTGTTCATACCGTTCTGCTCTGGCCTTTTGTCTGGTTCCTCTGGCTTTGATGCCCTGCTTCATCCATTCCATTTCCACCCGCAAAAGACTTTTTCGTTTCCGCTGCGCAGCCTGTTCCATTTCTTCTCGCTGAAGCTTGCGTTCTACAAAGCCGGAATAATTGGTGTGATACTCATAGAGTTTTCCGCCGTCAATTTCCACAATTTTATTGGTAACCCGATCTAAAAAATATCGATCATGAGTCACCATAATCAAGACTCCCTGAAATGCATTTAAAAATTCTTCCAGCCACAAAACCATATCGTTGTCTAAATGATTGGTGGGCTCATCCAAAATTAAAACTTCCGCAGGATCAACCAGAGTTCTGGCAAGCGCGATTCTCTTTTTTTGTCCGCCGGATAAATGCTGAGTTGACCGGTGAAAATCAAGAATTCCCAGTTTTGTAAGGATCATCTTCGCCTGAGTTTCTGCATTCCAATCCTGATGCCGCCCTCCCTTTATCACATAGGATAAAATTGTTTCCGTCCCTGAAAACTCCGGATTTTGAGGCAGATAAGATACGGAAATTCCATTCCCGCAAATCACCTTTCCCTGATCCGTACTTGTCCTTCCCGCAATGACCTTCAGCAAGGTGGTTTTCCCGGTTCCATTGACCCCAATGACCCCGATTTTATCTCCCTGATGAATTCCCAAAGAAATATCATCAAATAAAATCTTTTCTCCATAGACTTTACTGACATGCTCTATATTTAAAATATTCATCATATCCTCCCATCCATAATATAGGAAAGTCAGAACTTTCCCGGTATTATAAAAAATGCGCAAATCCGGTCTGAATCTGCGCTTTTTTCTGTACCCAAAACGAACACTTTCAAACCCGCAGGAAAAGTGTTCGCTTTGGATATCCGTTGTGATAAATTTTATTGTGCCTGATCAATCAGCTTCTGAAGCTGGTCTTTTGCCACTGCTCCAATCAGCTTGCCTTTTACTTCTCCATCTTTAAATACCAAAAAGGTCGGCACAGACATCACACTATACTGTGCGGCAATTTCACTTTCCTGGTCAATATCCAGTTTCCCGACCTTGACGCTTCCTTCATAGTCCTGTGCAAGCTCTTCCACCACCGGTCCCATCATCTGGCATGGTCCGCACCAGGTTGCAAACATATCCACCAGCACCGGAACATCGCTTTTTAACACTTCTTTCTCAAAATTGTCCTTGGTAAATTTATATTCCATGATTCTTTCTCCTATTCTCGGCTGCAAAGACATTTTTTTGCTTCTTCCAGAGAAGCGAAAAATCTGCAAATCCATCGGTAAATGCACGGATGTACATATAAAAATAAATGGATCTTTCTTTGACATTTTCCTAGTTTCATGATTATATTACCACTTTTTCTTTATTTTATGCAATCCTTTTCTAATTGATTCCGATAAGCACACAGTCTGCAGATTGGATTTCCTTTCGCAGAAAACTTCTCTTCATACTCTGTCATCACATTTCCTTGCATATACTCGCTGTGATGAAGATCATAGGTAAAATTCTCCAGAATCCATCCTGCCTCCTGAATCTGTTCCAGAGAAAAATCAAACAGGGGCCGATTATCTGTTTTAAACATCACGCGCCCATCCTCACGAAGAATTTGATTGTAACGCTCCAAAAATCTCGTGGATGTTAAGCGTCGTTTTGCATGACGATCCTTCGGCCATGGGTCTGAAAAATTCAGATAGATACCTGCAACCTCTTCCCGACCAAATACATCCTCAAGATTTTCTGCATCCATACGAATCAAACGTAAATTTTGCTGTTCAAAATCCCCCAGCTTTTCTACCGCTCTCACCAGAACACTGGAATACTTTTCGATTCCAATGTAATTAAACTGTGGATTTCTCTTCGCCATCTCAACAATAAACTTCCCTTTTCCCATGCCGACTTCGATATAAATCGGATGATGATTTCCGAATTGTTCCGCCCATCTTCCTTTCCACTCTTGTGCATTTTGTACAGAAAGAGGACTTGCAATAATTGTCTCTCTTGCTCCGGGTACATTTCTTAACCGCATTTTATCTGAAAATCTCCTTTATTTCTGTTTTTTATATGATCTTTGTTGATTATATCATACACCATGGGTATAATAAAGAAAAAGAAACGGAGGAAACTGTTATGGAAATTGAGCGGAAATTTATTGTACACAATCTGCCTGAAAATCTTGAGACTTATCCACATTCCGAGATTGAACAGGGCTATTTATGCATGGATCCTGTCATCCGAATCCGCCGCATGAACCGACAATACTTTCTTACTTTCAAAACCAGAGGACTGCTGTCCAGAACCGAATCTGAATTTCCTCTGGACAAAAAAGCATACGATCATCTGCTGCCCAAAATTGACGGAATTCTTATTCAGAAAACCCGCTACAAAATTCCAACAGACCATGGTTATATTATTGAGCTGGATGTCTTTCATGGCGAACACGAGGGACTGACGATGGCGGAAGTCGAATTCCCCAGCGAGGAAGCTGCCCTGGAATATGAAGGTCCGTCCTGGTTCGATGATGAAGTCACATTCGACTCCAGATATCAAAATAATAATTTGGCAAACCGCTAAACCGCGAAAAACCGTACTCTCCATATGAAAAAGAGTACGGCTTTTCTGTTTTTAATATTATTTTACGAGCTTTTCCCTGATTAACGCCCGCCTCAGCGCTAACTCCGCTCTTTCCTGGTCCATCTGAGATTCTTTTGTTGCCAAACGTCGTTTTGCGCGCTCCTTCGCCCGCTTCACCCGCTCGATATCAATATCTCCGGGCCACTCTGCCACTTCTGCCAAGATCGTCATAGTTTCTTTTGTAATTTCCAGAAATCCTTTCATCAAGGCCGCTTCTTTTTTGGTTCCCCCCGGTTCCGTAATTGTCAAAATACCCGGCGCCAAAATCATTGTCATCGGAAGATGCTCCGGATAAACTCCGATTTCACCTTCTGTTGTGGCAAGTTCCACCATCACAACATCGCCTTCATAAAAAAGCCGTTCCGGTGTAATGACTTCTAATCTCATTGTCTTTTCTGCCATGCAACCACCTACCTGCTTTTTGCCCGGGCGCGCTCTACAACCTCATCAATGCTTCCTGCATTCAGGAACATTCCTTCCGGAATATCATCATGTTTTCCTTCCAGAATCTCCTTGAATCCCTGGATGGTATCATTAAGAGCTACATACTGTCCCGGTTTTCCTGTAAACTGCTCCGCCACAAAGAACGGCTGAGATAAGAATCTCTGCACCTTTCTTGCACGATCTACAACCAGTTTCTCTTCTTCCGATAACTCATCCATACCAAGAATCGCAATAATATCCTGTAATTCTTTGTATTTCTGTAAAATCTCCTGTACACCTCTGGCTACCTTATAATGTTCTTCTCCCACAATCTTTGGATCAAGAATTCTTGAAGTTGATTCCAGCGGATCCACTGCCGGATAAATTCCCATTTCCGTGATGGCACGAGACAAAACTGTAGTAGCATCCAGATGGGCAAAGGTTGTTGCAGGAGCCGGATCTGTTAAATCGTCTGCCGGTACATAAACCGCCTGAACCGATGTGATCGATCCGTTTTTCGTTGACGTAATTCTCTCCTGAAGCGCTCCCATCTCCGTCTGCAGCGTCGGTTGATAACCTACCGCACTTGGCACACGGCCAAGAAGCGCAGAAACTTCGGAACCGGCCTGAGTAAAACGGAAAATATTATCAATAAATAACAAGACGTCCTTTCCGCCCCGGTCACGAAAATCTTCCGCGATGGTCAGTCCTGTCAGTCCCACTCTCATACGCGCTCCCGGCGGCTCATTCATCTGTCCGAAAACCATAGCGGTTTTGTCAATAACTCCCGATTCGCTCATCTCTGTATATAAATCATTCCCTTCACGGGTGCGCTCTCCAACTCCGGTAAATACAGAATATCCTCCATGTTCCGTTGCGATATTCCGGATCAGCTCCTGAATTAAAACCGTTTTTCCAACTCCCGCACCGCCGAATAAACCAATCTTTCCACCCTTTTGATATGGGCAAAGTAAGTCAACAACTTTGATTCCGGTTTCCAAAACCTCTGTCTGGGTTGCCTGCTCAGAAAATCCCGGCGCTTTTCTGTGAATTGGTAATCTGTTTGCGCCTGCCGGCGCCGGTTTATTATCAATCGGATCTCCAAGAACATTAAAAATACGCCCCAGAGTCTCCTCTCCGACCGGAACTGAGATCGGTCCGCCGGTGGCAACCGCATCCATTCCCCGGACCAATCCATCCGTCGGTCCCATTGCGATACACCTTACGGTATCATCACCCAAATGCTGTGCAACCTCAACGACAAGTTTCTCCCCGTCTTTTGTTTGAATATCAATTGCGTCATTAATTTCCGGCAAACTGCTGTCCTCAAATTTAATATCCAAAACCGCACCGATCACCTGAGTGATTTTTCCTGTACGATCATCTGCCATTTTATTTCCTCCTGCTCTTTATTTCAGTGCCTCTGCACCCGAAATAATTTCTGTTAATTCCTGTGTAATCGCTCCCTGTCTTGCCCGGTTATATGCAAGATCCAATGTTGAAATCATCTCCTCGGCATTGCTGGTTGCAGAATCCATCGCCTGCATTCTTGCACCATTTTCACTGGCAACCGATGTGACAAGAGCGCCATAAATCATACTGCAAATATATTTCGGAATCAGCATCGACAACGCTTCTTCCGGCTCCGGCTCAAAATTCATCAGCACTTTATCTTCACGAGAAATTTCGGAGTCATCTTCTCTCCCCGGCTCCATCGGAAGCAATTTTACCATCTTTGGCTCATGGATCACAGTATTTTTAAAATCGGTATATACAAGATAGATTTCTCCGATTTCACCATCTTCAAAGGCTTTCAACACCTTTTCTCCAAGGCGTCTGGCATCTTCATATACCGGCTCTTCGATCATCTCTGAATCATCCGATACAATCTGATAACCTCTGTGACTTAAAACATCCATTGCTTTATGACCTACGCCATAGATCCGGAGATCTTCCTTATCCAATTGGCTGTCTCGGATCATTTTTACAATGTTGTTATTATAGCCTCCTGCCAGTCCCCGGTTCGATGATATGGTAATCACACCTTTTTTGGCTGATCCGTTATGCTTTAAATACGGATGATTCACATCTCCTGCCTTTGCCAGAATCGAAGAAACCGTCTCATACATTTTATGAAAATAAATCTTTGATTCATCGGCTCTTTGCTTTGCTCTCTGTAATTTTACAGTAGAAACCAATTTCATCGCTTTGGTAATCTGACCTGTACTCTCAATACTGTCTTTTCGTCGTTTAATATCAATTATTGATGCCATGATGATTCACCTTACTTTCTAAAGGAACTTTTACACTCATCAATTGCCTGAATCAGTCTTTGCTCCGTTTTCTCATCCATGACTTTTTTCTCTGAAATATTCTTAAAAATTTCCGGATATTTGGTATCAATCAACTCAAACAATTTTTCCTGAAAATCAAGAATCTGATCCACTTTCAGATCCAATAAATATTTTTTCACTGCCGCGTAAATAATCACAACCTGTTTCTCCACCGGAAGAGGCTGATACTGTGGCTGTTTTAGAATTTCTCTGATCCTCTCTCCCTGATCCAAACGTTCTTTTGTATCCGCATCCAATTCAGAACCGAACTGCGCAAATGCTGCCAGTTCCCGATACTGAGCCAAATCTGTTCGAATCGGTCCCGCAATCGACTTCATTGCTTTGATCTGTGCTGATCCCCCAACGCGTGATACAGAAAGTCCTGCATTAATTGCCGGACGGAATCCGGCATTAAACATCTCTGTCTCCAGATAAATCTGACCGTCTGTAATTGAAATTACATTGGTTGGAATATATGCGGACACATCTCCTGCCTGAGTTTCAATAATCGGGAGAGCTGTCAGAGATCCTCCTCCCAATTCATCTGATAGACGTGCCGCACGTTCCAAAAGTCTTGAATGGAGATAGAAAACGTCTCCCGGATAAGCCTCTCGTCCCGGCGGTCTTCGAAGCAGCAGGGAAAGTGTCCGGTATGCGGTCGCATGTTTACTTAAATCATCATAAACAACCAATACATCTTCTCCCCGTTCCATCCACTCTTCGCCAATGGCACAACCTGCATATGGCGCAATATATTGAAGCGGAGCAAGTTCACTGGCTGTGGCTGCCACAACAGTCGTATATTCCATCGCGCCAAACTCATTTAATGTTTTCACAATATTTGCTACCGTAGAAGCCTTTTGACCAATAGCAACATAAATACAGTGAACCCCTTGTCCTTTTTGATTTATAATCGTATCAATGGCAATGGCTGTTTTTCCAGTCTGACGATCTCCGATGATCAGCTCACGCTGTCCTCTTCCAATCGGTACCATCGCATCAATTGCCTTAATTCCTGTCTGAATCGGAGTATCCACAGATTTTCTTGAAATAACTCCGGATGCAACCCTCTCAATTGGACGATATTGATCCGTTTCGATTGGTCCTTTATCGTCAATCGGCTGCCCTAAAGAGTTTACAACACGTCCGGTCATGGCGTCTCCCACCGGAACCTCCACAACACGTCCGGTTGTTTTAACAATATCTCCTTCGTTAATGTTCCGGTGATTTCCCAGCAATACCGCACCGACATTATCTTCTTCAAGGTTCAATACCATTCCGAATACATCTCCCGGAAATTCCAGCAGTTCTCCCTGCATTGCTTTCTCCAGACCATGAATTCTGGCAATTCCGTCTGCGACCTGTATCACGGTTCCAATATCAGAGGTTTCAAGCTTTGTTGAATATTGTTTGATCTGTTCTTTGATCACAGAACTGATCTCTTCTGGTCTTAAATTCATGGGGCTTATCTCCCTCCTGTTCTTATAATTGAATTTGTGACAGATGTTTGCCCATGGCAGAAAGCTTTGTTCGTATAGAATCATCCACAACCCGGTCATCCATTCTTAAAATTAATCCGCCAATCATCTTTTCATCTATCTCATAAGTAACCTCTAACACTTCATAATCTGAAGATTCGAGTACTTTTTTTTGAATTTTTTCTTTTTGCTCTTCATTTAAAGGAAGCGCCGAGATCACCAAAAGATCCCCGATTTTCAAAAGTTTTTTTAATTTATGAGCTGCATAATCAAAAATTCCCTTTAACTCATTGCTGCGTCCCTTTTTAATGATAATCATTAAAAAACCTGTCAGATCGTCGGAAACCCGACCTTTTAAAATTCTTTCCACGGTTTTTATTTTCTCATCTCTGGTGATCCGGGGATGACAAAGAAATTCGATCAATTCCTGATCTGAATCCAATATACTTTGTAATACCCTCACCTCCTTTAAAGCTTCACGGAGGCGACACTCCTCTGCCTTTACGGAAACATATGCATCTCCATAGATTTTACTTACTCTTGAAGCCATATCTTATCACCCATTTCCTGTAAGGTCTGATCCACAAAAGCATTTTGCTGATCTGCATCTATTTCTTTTGAAACAAATTTCCCGGCCATTAAAACCGCCATTTCGATCATCTCCTGCTTCATCTGATCCTTCGCTTTTGCTTTCTGAAGCTCTGCCTCACGCTGTGCATTCAAAATAATTCTTGCAGCTTCTTCCTTTGCTTTTGCCACAATATCTTCTTCTCTCTTAAGAGCCTTCTTTCTTGCCTGCGTCAAAACCGCATCTGCTTCTTTTTCCACATTTTTTAATTTTTGATCATATTCAGTCTTTAACTTTGCAGCCTGCTCCTGATCGGAAGCAGCTTGCTCAAGCTCCTTTGCAATTCTGTTCCTGCGTTCTTCCAATATCTTACGCACCGGTTCAAACAGAATATAAGAAAGCAATGCAAACATAAGAAACACTGCAATCCCCTGCATAAGCACGTCAAAGCCAAGCTGAATATCCAATCCAAATATTCTTCCGTCCACGCCTTGGCCTCCCTTCGGCTTGTTTCTTTAAAGTTTTGCAAACAATGGATTTGCATATAACAGAATCAAACCAATAACCAATCCGTAAAGACCCGTTGTCTCTGCAACTGCCTGACCAAGCAGCATGGTAGATGTAATATCTCCCTTTGCACCCGGATTGCGTCCTACAGCAGCAGCTCCCTGTCCTGCCGCATAACCTTGTCCGACACCCGGTCCGATACCGGCAATCAATGCCAATCCTGCTCCAATGGCAGAGCAACCTAAAACAAATGCCTCACTTGAAATATTCATCATATCTTCCTCCTGAATTATAAAACACAATATGTTATGAAAAGTTCCTTAAATCTGTTTCCTATGCTTCCCTCTTATCGGTAATAAATGTCATCGTCAGCATCGCAAACACAAACGTCTGAATTGCTCCTGAGAACAAATCAAAATAAATATGCAAAAACGCCGGAATTCCCAGCTTCGCAAACAGCGGCAGCAATCCATACCACAATGCCATCATAATCGTTCCTGCCATAATATTTCCAAACAAACGCAATGACATCGACAACGGTGTTGCGAATTCCCCGATGACATTGATTGGAAATAAAATCGGAATCGGCTTAAATAAATCTGTAAATACCTGAAGCTTGCTTGTTTTGAACGCACTGTACTGAATCAAAACAAACGTTATCAGCGCAAGTGCAAGCGTGGTTCCGTAATCTGCTGTCGGTGGGCGCAACCCAAACAGCCCGGAAGTATTTGCAAAAAAGATGAACACCATAATGGTTCCGATGTAATTTACAAAAGGTCTCCAGTGCCTTCCCATATTTCCCTGAACCAGATGATCCAAAGCTTCTACAATCATTTCCACAAAATTTTGCAGCCCCTTAGGTTTCTCGCTCCCATGAAGAACCGCATGTCTGGCAATCAACGCCAAGATCAGAATAAATACCATAACGATGAGCGTTGTCACATGCGTCGTTGTGATCCACACCTCATGTCCGAAAAACTTCAGCGGTATCAATCCATGCACCATGAAATCCACATCATTTCCGGATGCGGCCAGTATCATCGGCGCCTTATAACATTCCATGGCATAACCTCCTCTCTATGATTTTTTTAAGATTCTGCTGGTAATGCAGCTGTGAATCGGCTTCTGAAGAAATGCAGAAAACTTACTGCTCAGTACGCCAATCAATGTTGCAATAAACGCTGTAAAACTTAGCTTTATCGTAACAAATAAAATGATCAGCAATGCAAAATATCGGATCAGTGCAAATTTTACCATATAACGGCTGGCATGATTTGAATTCATCTCTACCGCTTTCTTAATATTGACAAACATCATAGATATGGTCAAAATCCCAAGAAAAGTTCCAAAAATCGCTCCTGCCAGATACCAAAAACTTCCCCTTGTAATTATCATACCCAAAATTGCAGATATCACTCCACACAGAAGAATTCCGATTACCAAATCCAAATACGTCTCATCCAGCTGTCTTAATTTTTCTCTCATCTTATTCCTCCGGGTCATCATTCTTCATCATATGTTTTACCAGTGTATAAACACCTCTGATTCCACCTAAAATTCCTAAAATCAAGAATGGAAGAACCAGATTTGTGGAAAATGTTTTATCTATCCACAATCCTAGAAACATACATAAAAAAGTTGAAGTCAGCATCGTTATCCCAATCTGAGTAATCAGAGACAACATCCGAACTACCGGACCGTACTTATGCATCCTAACATCCTCCGTCCTTACAAAATCTTCACGCCTATTATATCATTATTTCTGAATAACCACCACTGAATTTTGCTTTTTATCATTATTTTCATAAAAGAAACAGATCGAGAATCTATCTTAAGACTCTCGACCTGCTTCGTGCGTAATATCCCACAACACTTAACTAAGCTTTCCCAACGCTTCCGCAGACTTTTATTTTACCCATTACATAGCGTTTTACTTCATCTCTTCCTGACGCACTGTATTTTTTCGGATCAATAACTGTAGGATGATCAGACAGCGTCTGATTCACACCCTTTGTAAATGCAATCCGAAGATCTGTGGCATAATTTACTTTACAAATCCCCCGTTTGATACATTCTATGACTGCTTCATCTGCAACCCCGCTGGTTCCGTGCAACACCAGAGGAATATCCACAGCTTCCCGAATTTTTCTTAACACGTCGTATTGAAGCTTCGGTTCTCCTTTATATATTCCGTGTGCCGTTCCGATACCTACCGCAAGAGAATCAATTCCTGTTCTTTCTACAAATTCTTTTGCTTCCTGCGGATCTGTGTAAGGATTATTTTCACCGCCATCTAAATCATCTTCTTTTCCACCGACCTTTCCAAGTTCTGCTTCCACAGGAACTTTTGCCGGGCGGCAGGCATCTGCTACTGCCTTACTGACCGCAATATTATTTTCAAACGATTCATGAGAACCGTCAATCATAATCGAAGTATAACCGACTCGAAATGCCTGCATTGCCAATTCAAAACTGTTTCCATGGTCCAAATGCATTACCACCGGAACAGAAACTCTCTCGGCTGCTGCTTTTACATTCGCCAGATAGTAATCCAATCCTGCGTATTTTACTGTCGATGGCGTGGTCTGCATAATCACCGGCGACTGTAATTCCTCAGCCGCCTCTACTACTGCCTGTACCATTTCCATATTTTCTACATTAAATGCACCAACAGCATATCCCCCTGCCTGTGCCTTCATTAAGATCTCTTTTGATGTTACCAACATGGCTTTGTCCTTTCCTCGTTTTATAACTTGATAATTTCAACCTTTTTTCTGATTTCTTCTATCTTTTCTGCCTCAAAATTTCCTGTGTTTGGTGAAAGTGCATTGGCGGATGCAACAGCAACTGCATACTCTAAGGCTTCTTCCGGCTCCATTTTTCGTTCAAAAGCTGCCGCAAAAGCTCCTACCATGGAATCTCCGCACCCTACGGTGTTCACAACTTCCATCTTCGGAGGTTTTCCCTGATAAATTCCTTTTTCGCAGACCAGCAATGCGCCGTCGCCTCCAAGCGAAATCACAACATATGGAATTCCTTTTTGATAAATTTTTTTGGCATAATCTATGACTTCTCTGCGATGATGGATTTGAGTATGAAAAAGCAGCTCAATCTCATCTTGATTTGGTTTTACCATCGTAGGCAAGGCTTTCACCCCATGCTCCAGACATTCTCCACTGGTGTCCAAAATTACTTGCTTTCCCTGTTCCTTTATAATATGAATCATCCTTTGATAAACATCTTTGCTCATTCCAACCGGAACACTCCCTGAAATCGTCACGACATCACTTTCTTTGATCATCTCCGGAAAGCTTTTTAAAAAAGATATTTCCTCCGATTCTGTGACTTCACAACCTTCCTCCAGATATTCCGTAGAACCGTATCCCGGATCCAAAATATTAATGCAGCTTCTTGTTTCTCCGCTAATGTGTTTAAACTCATAAGGAATGCCATCCTCATGAAGCAGTGCTTCTAAATATTTCCCATTATATCCGCCTACAAGACCGGTGGCTTTTACCTTTGACCCACAGATTCTTGCGGCTCTTGCCACATTTAATCCTTTTCCTCCGGCACTGTTGCAGGTTTTCGCCACACGCATCACCGTACCATTTTCAATTTTCTGTGTCATATGATAAGCCTTGTCAATGGAAGCATTTAATGTTACTGTTGTAATCACGTTTTATCCTCCCATTTTACAGTCTTTTGAAATATGCCGCCCCTGCAGCAGCGTCTTGCGTTAATCCCTCGATATCTGTTCCATCTTTCATGGTTCTCCAGAGAGAAACACTTTTGGCACTTGCAGAGGTATCCAAAACAAACGGTTCCATAACCAGCGGTCCATCATAACCGATTTCATGAATTGTCTTTGCAATAGCTTCCCAATCAATGTTCGTCCTTTTCTCTCCATTTGGAATTTTGCGATTGCTTTCCCCAATATGCAGATATCCTAAATATCCTTTTTCATACGCTGTACGAATTGCATCCGGAATATAATCTTCTTCAATATTCATATGAAATGTATCCAGCAATAATTTGCAAAAATTATTGCTAATGGCCTCACAGATGGCAATGCCCTCTGCCGCCGTATTGGCTGTATACTGTTCAAAACGATTTACAATCTCCAGGCAAAGAATCACTCCGACTTTCTCGGCATGCTTTGCTACTTTTTTCAATCCGGAAATTGCATTGGCAGTCCGTATTCTCTTGATCTCTGCAATATTGTCTCCATCCGGTCGTGTATTCCACAATCCATACGGAATCCCTGAGAAATATTTTGCACCCATTTCTACACAAAGATCCAGCATGTGACACAAATGTTTCACACCGGCCTCCTGAGACTTTTTGTTTGGACTGGAAACATCTCTTTCCAGTCTCAGTCCGGTTCCGTTAATTGTAATCGTCAATCCTGCATCCTCAATATATTTCCGAAGTTTTCTTCGCTCTTCTTCTGTTAGTGAAACAAAATCCCCTGCCTTTAATTCAATGGTATCCATCTTTGCCTTTTTTGTAAGATCTACCATCTGATAAATATCCAGTTCAGGCATCGTTCCACTCCAATAAGCTGTTTGTAATCCGATATGATTCCGCATAATATTCTCTCCTTTTATATATCTTCCTTGTTTATTCCAGACTTGCATGGCGGTGTGCCATATCATCATTGCTTCCTTCCTGTTCCTGGCTCATCTCCAAAATTACCGTATCAAAAACAATCAAGAGCATCTGTTCAAATAAACTTCCCAGCGGCTGTATGCTCGCTTCTGAATTGGAAAACTTTGTTGCAGATTCAATCACAATATCCGGTGTCTGAATCCTTCCCAAGCTGGATTCCGGGTCGGATGAAATCACAACCAGATCCACTCCCTGTCTGACTGCTGATCCCGCTGTCATTACAACGCTTCCTGTTTCTCCGGAAGCAGAAGCTACAATCAAAAGATCTCCTTTTCCCACTGATGGAGTCGTTGTTTCTCCAACAACATAAGACTCCAATCCAATCTGCATCAAACGCATCGCCAAAGCTTTCAGCATTAAACCGGAGCGACCGGTTCCATAGACAAAAATTCTTCTGTGAGCTTTGATTTGCTGAATCATATCTGTAATTTTCTGTTCTTCTATTGCTTTTACGGAAGTTTCCAATTCCCTTATAATTGTCAGAGCCTGCATTTTCTATCTCCCTTCGATCTTATATAGTTATCGTTCATCCTTTGCTGCTTCTATTAAGCGATGGTCCTTCCTCCATCCAACAAAATAGTCTGGCCCTGAATATAAGAATTTTCGGGATCCGCAAGAAAGACTGCAAGATTCGCAACATCCTGAACTGTTCCGAAGCGGCGAACCGGAATTTTTTCCAATACCGCATCCAATGCCTCCTGTGTTGGATAATTTACTCTCATCATTTCTCCTGTATCAATAAGCCTTGGTGCAATGGCATTAACATTCACACCTTTCGGACCAAGTTCTTTCGCAAGACCTCGGATTAAACCTTCCCCTCCAGCTTTCGATGCAGGATAGGACACGCCTCCGCCGGTTCCGCTTAATGCTGATCCGGAACTTACATAGACAATCGAACCCTGATTGGTAAGAAAGTCATTGTAAAATGCCTTTACTGTTGTAAAAAGACCTGTCAGATTGATACTCAGTGTTTTATTCCATTCATCCATCGTAATATCCGCAACCTTGTTTTTGAAAGCAACGCCTGCATTTAATACAAGAGTGTCAATTCTTCCAAACACTTCAAACACCTTTTCTCTTACAGTCAGCATTGCCTGTGCATCGGAAACATCTGCCTGCACAAATAAGGATTTTGAATATTCTTTTCTAAACTCGTCCGCTGTTTTCTGTCCCGTCTCTGCATTGTAATCAACAATTACCGTATTGGCACCCTGCTGCGCAAACTGAAGAGCAATCTGCTTTCCGATTCCATGTCCGGCTCCTGTTACCAGCACTACTTTTCCATCAAATTTTCCCATTTTCTTATCTCCTCTATAATTCCGCTCTTAACAAAGCAATCTTCTCTGTAATATTTCCTTTAAATACATATCCGCCGGATACAAACACATTGGCTCCTGCCTTTTTACATGCCGCAATATTCGTATTGTCAATTCCGCCATCCACTTCCAGATCAATCGAGCGATTTCCAATCATCTCTCGAACATTTTTAATTTTCTCCAGAAGATCTTCATGGAATCCCGGTCCTGCTTCTCCCGGATGAATGGTCATCAATAAGATCATGTCGATTTTATCTAAAACATATTTCAGAGACTCTTCACAGGTCGCGGGACTTAATACAACACCGGCCTTTAACCCGCGGCTCTTAATTCTTTCAATACAACTGTAAAGTCTCGCCGTAGACTCCTGATGAATGGTAATAATATCCGCTCCCGCATCCATCACTGCATCCAAAATTCTTTCTGGTTTTTCCACCATTAAATGCACATCCAGTGGCAATTTCGTTATCCTCTTCAACATCCGAACATGATCCGGTCCGAATGCCATTTTCTCTACAAAATGTCCATCCATCACATCTACATGGAGCATCTCTGCGTTGTTTTCTTCTAAGATTCGTAATTGTTCCCTTAAATTTCCAATATCGGCGCCAAAAACAGATGGAGCCAGCTTCATTTCTCTCATAATTTACCTCTTTCCCATGCTTCAATTCTTCTATGCTTCACTGTCAATCAAAATCTTGCCTTTGACTGCTCCGCGGGTTTTAAACAGTTCAAATCCTTCTGCAATTTCAGAAAGAGGGAGTTTCTTATCAATCAATGCATCTTCCCCTTTTAACTGTCCCGTAGCAAAATAATGTGCTACACAGTCCCACTCATGTCCCGGAAACGGAGCAGAGTAAGATAGCCATGATCCGGTCAGAGTAAATTCTTTACGATTCATGTTCTCCCATTCTTCTACAGAAAAGACAAGCTCCCTGGTCGGCTTTCCGATGTAACAAATTCCCGCTTTGTTTGCCGCCAATTCAAATGCCATTTTCATGGTAATTGTGCTTCCTGCTGTCTCGTAAATATAGTCATATCCTTTTCCATCTGTCAATTCCATTGCTTTTTGCATAAAACCTTCTTTCAAGGTATTCACGCCATCCGCCGCACCCATCTTCTTTGCCAGTTCAATTTTATCATCGTCAATATCAAACACGATTGTTTTGGCCGCTCCAAAAATATTTGCCCACTGCATCACCAGAAGTCCGATGGTTCCTCCTCCCAGAATGGCTACCGTTTTTCCGCCTTCATAAGGCAGACATTCCAGACCATGAAGCGCCACTGCGGCAGGCTCAAACAGCGCCCCCTGCTCAAAGGATACGCTATTTTCAAAAGGAACGACATTTTGCTCCGGAACACAAATATATTCTGCAAAACTCCCTGACTGTCTGGTTCCGATAAAACTGTAATTTTTACAAAGTGCGTAGTTACCCTTCATACAGTCTTCGCATTTCATGCATGGAATCAGGGGTGCGCCGGCAACGCGCTGCCCTTTCCTGACCTTCGTCACTCCCTCGCCCACCATTTCCACAGTACCGGAGAACTCATGTCCAAGGATAATTGGGTAAAAATGCGCTCCGTCACCATTGACTCTTGGTACATCTGAGCCACATATTCCGGAATATTTCACTTTCACCAGGACTTCTCCTGCTTTTGGAATCGGAGTTTGCACTTCCTCATATTGTATAGTTTCTTTCCCTTGTAAAACTGCTGCCTTCATCTGTGAACACCCAATCCTTTCTTTCCTCTGTTTTACTTTTCTGCAATTTTTTTCAATAATTCTGCAACTTTCTTTTTGGTTCCTTCCTTGTTGATTCCGGAAACCAGTCCGAAAACACTTAAATGCGGTTTTTCCAAAGGATTTCGATAGTTCGCAGTGGTAAATACCACATCCACATCTTTTTGCTTTAAAGGAACTTCTGAGATCGTTCCTTTCATCAGTCTGATTTTTACTCCCGCACTCTCTGCAACTGCTTTAATCTCTTCCTGTGCGATCGTTGATGTTGCCACGCCGCTTCCGCATGCTACCAATACTTTTACTTCCTTTGCCATTTTTTTCTCCTTTTCTTTTTTCCAAACAAAATGAAACCTTATCAGGTGGCACAGGACATTTGCCTGTGCCATAAAGATATATTTTTACCCCAACTGTTCCTCCAGATAAGCAATTGTTTCTTCCTCTGAAAGATTTCTGCATTTCAACAAAATCTCTGCATCATTCAAGAATTCCATCATTTTCTGAAGCACACCCAAGTGTTCATTTGGGTCTTTAATTGCTAAGTTAAAAATCATATCCGTTTGTACTTCTTCTGTATCGTCATCCAGTCTTCGAAAGGTAACCGGATCGTCCAATTTCAAAAAACATATGGCATTTTGCACAATACCATCTGATTTTGCATGAGGAATTGCTGTCGGAATCTCTGTGGGAAGACCTGTAGGAAAATCTTTTTCACGTTCCACACAGCACTCTGCAAATTCTTTCCCGACAACACCGGCTTCATACAGAGCTTTTCCGCATAATCGGATTGCCTCTTCACTATTTGCGGCTTTCCCTCGAATCACCAAATATTTTGTTTTCATGCAATACCTCCTTTTTATCCGATCATCATCATAATTTTATGAATAAATGATACAAGCAAATTCCCTGGATTCCATCCAAAATGAGATGCTGTTACCGTTCCTTCAAAATTCACATTTGTGACAGCCATCATTTGTGTTGCCTCCGGAATAAACATATTGGCAAAGAATAAGGTAAGATACATTAAAACTACCATACCAATCAGAGATCTTACCAAATTCCCTTTGCTGGCTAACACAACCATTGGTGTCAGATAACAAATCTCCGCCAGAAGACTTAACGGGAAAAATCTCATTCCCGGCACAAGAAATACCAGAAGAATTGTAACCGGAATCATAATCGCAGTACATGTAATACATGCCGGATCTCCCAATCCCAATGCAATATCCATACCAATGTAAATATCCGCATCATCTCCAACTTTCTTATGCATATAATCGTTTGCTGACTGCCCTAAAGGAGAAAGTCCTTCCATCATAATGGATACCATTCTTGGGATTAATACCATTGCCGCCGCAATTCCCATCGCCATCGTAAGAATTTCTGACGGAGCCTGTTTTGTAAGCAATCCCAGGAACACTCCCGCAAAAATTCCAATCACGGCCGGATCTCCAAAAATTCCCAGCTTCTCTCCCAGCTTACTCATATCAACATCTAATTTATTCAACCCCGGAATTTTATCAACGATTTTATTCAGCAACCAGGCGATCGGATAAGCCCATGCCACAAAGCAAAGACACGTACATGTGGTTCCTTCCAGACCGAAGAATTCTTCCCATGATTTTGCCACCCACTGTCCGCAAAACAGAACCACAATGCCGCATGCCAACGCTACAAAGAACCCGACCACAGCATTTCCTGATAACGCATAGGCAAGAGCTCCAGGCACAAGAAAATGCATAAAATTCCAAATATCAACATTAAGAACTTTTGTAATTTTTAACCGAACCAGAAGCAGGTTAATTAAAATAATTGCCGGAATAACCAATACTGCAAAAGGTGTTGTCCATGATGCAGCTCCCAATGCCGCAAATCCAATTTCCAATGTATCATAACCAGAACCCAGTTTTTCATAATATTGCATTGCAGGTGTTACAGATTCAATAAGCAAATTAACGGCTAAAACAAGTCCTTGAAAACCAATTCCTACTAGCAAACCCGCTTTAATCGCTCTGCCGATTTTCATTCCGAAAAAGATGCCCAAAATTGCAATAACAAACGGCAGTAAAACACTGGCTCCCATGTTTACAAACCCCTGAAAGAATTTCAATAAAATTTCCATATTTACCTCAACTTTCTGCTTTGATTTTATCTTTACGCTGCCGAGATCACTGACTAGTCCTATGTATCTCCTCTTTACATCTCTTATGGTAGCATACGAACTTTACAAAAAACAGTGAAAGGTCTTTCTTGTTTTGGGAAATGATTTTGCTTAATTGAATCTGTTTCTGTAAAAGGAAATAAAATAAATCAGTCAAATTCATTTCCCAAATCGGAAATAGATTTGACTGATCTTTCTTTTTTCTAAACAATGCTGTATTCATATTTTGTAATAATTTTTGCAATCTCTTCAGCACTTTTTGCTTCTCGAAGAAGCACCCTGTAATCCTCATTTTTTAGCATATTAACCAGATGAAAAAATGCCTTTAAATAGCTTTTATGATCCACAACACTCAGACAGCATACAAACTCGATAGGATCCAGTTCTTCAATTCCAAACGGCACCGGATTCTTCAAACGGATCAGCGACATTCCCAGACGAATTCCGCCCTCTTCTACCTTTGCATGAGGCATAGCAAAGCCTTGAGACAATACGACATAAGGTCCATGTTCTAGAATACTGTTGATCATAGCATCGACATATCTTTGTTCAATATATCCCTTTTCCTCCAGAATCTCTCCTGACTTTCTCACTGCCTCCTTCCAGCCTTCACATTCCACATCCACCTGAATGTTTTCCTCCCTCAGAAGATGATGCAGATACGGAGATATAATATTGGCATCATTTTCCACCGACTGCTTAAAATAATTACGAATCACACCTCGAAGTTCTTTCATCACGATCTTTGCCTGCTCATGCGGCGTTACCATTTCATAAACAATCGGATCAATCTTATCAATCAATCCCCTTGCATTTAAATGTTCCTCTTCTGTTCCGTCCAAAAGATTTTTACTGTTTCTCAACGTCTCCACCCGATTTCCGACTCGAATGTAATCTGTATCGTTAAACGCAGCCGATACTACGATATACTCCAGCGCACAGCTTTCCAACGGCACTGTGGAAATGACGAAATCCGCGGAATCCGGTTTCAGATTCATCGCCTGATGAGCCGAGATCACATCAACAATCTGAAATTGAAAATGATTTTTTAATTTCTCCAACAACAACATTGAGGTTCCGATTCCTGCATGACAGGCAACAATCACACGAAAGGAAATCTCTTTGTTTCTTTTTCTTTCCAATGCCGCACATACATGAATGGCAATGTATTTAATCTCTATATCTGTTAATTTTCGATTAGTAAATTTATAAATAACCGGCATCTGATCCACAACAACATCCAGCACCTCCTGATTATCCTCCAGTACCTCCTCTATGAAATCTGCCTCCTGATATTCCATGGGCGGAGCCGAAAAGATCGATTCCAAATGGTTGGACAAATTTTCAAAAAAATCATAATCCATATTCAGATTCACTCCAAGTTCTCCGGAAACACCGGAAATATATTCTCTTGTCACCATTTGAATCACTACCGTGTTTTTATGAAAGGATTCACTTTTTATGTAGCGCATCCGATCTAAAAAACCACTAAGACTTCTGATATCATCTTCACTGATTGTGATGTTGCAGTATTGCGATATATATTTCAGAATATCCAGCGCAAACATATAATTTTCACTGTCCTTATCTGTTTGTGATTCTAGAAATTCGCCCTGCTGATTACGGTTTATCATAATTCTTAAAAATAGAGTAATTTCCCGAAAGGACTGATCTGATAAATGCTTTTTATATCTTTCCTCCTGTTCCGATAAGATCTTCTGTATGATATTTTGGTCTCCGGCCTGTACATTGACATATTCTGCCACCACACTCTTCTGATTTTCATACGTGCAAATAGACGGGCTTAAGAGGCGAAACAGAAATTTTCTCTTATCACTTTCTGCTCCCTCAATTAACAGCCCTTTGTTTGCATGGGAAGAGACGTCTAAATTTCCCTGACGGATAAATTCTTTAATCTTCTTTAAATCATTGATTATCGTCGCTCTGCTGACCAACAGACAATCCGCAATCGTTGCTAACGTGATATATCCTGTGGAATTTACAATCATAGCCGCCGCAATTTGTTTTCGTTCTTCTTTTGACAATTTGTAAGTATTTAAATTACCTTCAATCAATACCGAAAGAGAGTTCTCGAAATTTTCCGGTATTTTTATTTTCCCTCCACTTTTTATTACAATTTCTTTTTTCTTGTTCTCCTTTAAGACTCCGTTAATCTCCTTTAAATCATTCCGAATCGTTTTCTGAGAAACCTGAAAATATTCTGCAAACCCTGAAACTGTAATTTCATCCTTCTCTTTACTTAACAACTGTACAATTTTTGTACTGCGTTGGTTCATTTTAAAATACCTCCGATTTCTCTTTGCTCAGCGAAAATATCTGATTGTATTCCAGTATATAATTAAAAAATTCCTCCGCTGCTTCTCCTAACACCCGATTCTTCCGCATTGCAAGATAAGTGGATCTTTTTAGCTTCATCTTCGGCATATTCAAAAAACGGACTCCTTCTTCCAGCGGAGTATCATTTTTTGCAATAAACGCCCACCCAAGACCACAGGATACAAAATTCTGCATTTCCTCTGAAGATGTACGATATCGAATATCCGGATAAATTTCGTAATCCCGGAAGAATCCTAAAATTTTTCGATCCATAGAAGACCCTTCTGTATAAGAAATTCCCGGTTCCATCAGCAGATCTTCCGGTTCCACATGATCTAATCCAAACAGAGGATCATTGGCTCCTGCAATCAAGCCCACCGGATGTTCCATCAACGGAATCATCTGAATAGATTCGTCCTTCTTATCACTCTCGGAACAAAAGCCAAAATCTATTTTTTCCTCTTTCAAATCTCTGAGAATTCCTGCAGTAGACACAGAATAAGCTTCAATATTAATGTTTCGTTCCCGGTTTCTTTCAAAAAAGCTTTGAATCAAATTGGGAATATAACCCTGGGGCAACGGTCTTGTATAAGCGAACTTAATGTTTCCTTTATATCGCATGTAAATATGATGTACAGAACGTTCTGCCTTTTGTGATGTTTCAACTACTTCCTTTGCATAGGGCAAAAATTCTTTCCCTTCCTTTGTCAACATCAGTACCCTTCCCTTTTTCTCAAAAAGTGAAAATCCCAGTTCATCTTCCAGCTTCCGAATTGCCTGCGAAAGACTGGGCTGCGCAATCAAAAGCTCCTTTGCTGCCTGCGTCAAATGCCCCCTTTCCGCTACCCGTACAAAATATGTTAACTGTAATAATGTCATAACGCCTCCTATTCATAGGTAAAACCTTTGTTTTACTCTCATAAATAGTATTATACATTATGTTCTTTTTCTTGTACACTACAAATATCAGCTGATATCACATGAAAATCATAAATTGAAAGGAAGCTAAAAATGCCGGAAAAGAATGATGAACGAAAAAAAGAAATTGTATTTTACGGAAAACTCTTAGACCAGAAAGGTCTTGTAAATACATTGGAAGGAAATCTCTCGATTTTGGATCGTCAATCCCAGACAATGTATATTACCCCCTCCGGAACCAGAAAACTGTTTTTAACGGAAGAAAATATTGCTGTTGTAAAAAACGGAAAACAAATCGAAGGAAACAAAAAAGCCTCCAGTGAAATTCTGCTTCATCAGGCAGCGTTAAAAGCTCGTCCGGACTGCAATGCCGCTGCCCATATTCATGCTCCGTATTTGACTGCCTATGCTTACTGCGGCAAAGAGATTAAACTTCAATGTTCTACTACCTTTTCTCTCGTTTTTGAAGAAATTCCCTGTTTGCCGTACGGCATGCCCGGAACCATTCATATTGCCGATGGCATTGAGGAGGCAATCAAAGAGCATGATTTGATCCTCCTTGGGAACCATGGGTGTATCGCTGTTGGAAAGACTTTAGAAGATGCCGTTAAAATCATAGAAGCGGCAGAAGAGGTTCTGAAAATTTATCACTTGACCAAAGATATTGGAGAGGTAAAAAACATCTCGAATGCAGATCTGGAGAATTTATATACAAATCATCCCGGAAGCAGAAGGAATCGTTTTCAAAAAGAAAGGAGCATCGTACTATGAAAGCAGCGCTTATGTATGGCCCAAATGATATTCGGGTCGAAGAAATTGACAAACCAAAATGCCCGGAAGGAGGCTTCCTTTTAAAGGTGATGGCTGTCGGTCTGTGCGGTTCTGATATCCGTAATCTCACTACAGACTCCAAATCAGGAAACTACCCTCATATTTATGGTCATGAAATTACCGGAATTGTTGAGGAAGTCTCAGAAACCTGTCTGCAGTATAAGATCGGGGACCGCCTTTATATTTATCCCGCAGACCACTGCATGGAATGTGAACCGTGCAGAACCGGCCATAGTGAAATGTGCGAAAATCCCGGTGACAATTTAAATCACCCCGGCGGCTTTGCAGATTACTATGCCGTTGTTCCCCGTCAGATCCAGAGGGATTCCATTTATCGAATTCCCGACACGATTCCTTTCGATCGGGCTTCCCTTGGAGAACCATTGTCTTCGGTATATGCCTGCCAAGAAAATATTCATCTGGGATTCGGAGATACCGTTGTGATTATCGGCGCCGGTCCCATCGGATGCTTTCACGCAAAGCTGGCAAAACTGCGGGGCGCAAAGCAGGTCATTATGATTGAAATTAACGATAGACGTCTGGAAATGGCAAAACAATTTGGAGTCGACCATACAATCAACAGTACAGACACTGATCCTGTACAAGCAGTCATGGAACTGACAAACGGCAAAGGGGCTGATAAGGTAATCTCTGCAAACCCATCTACAAAAGCACAGTCTCAATCTATTTTCATGGCAAAAAAAACTGGTATCGTCGTATTTTTCGGCGGTGTTGCCAAAGGCACCCTGACGGAACTGGATACCAATTACATTCACTATAACGGACTTTGGATTTACGGACATTTCGGGGCAAACAGCATGCAGGTTCAAAAAGCTTTTGAACTGGCAATTTCCGATGAATTTGAAGCTGACAAATTCATTACCCATGTCCTTCCCTTAGATCAGATTCATCAGGCAATCCAACTGACAAAATCCGGGGAAGCCATCAAAGTCGTCCTCCATCCGAATACCGAAGAAAAGGAATAAAATGCAGACCTTGCTTCACTTTTCGCGCCGCAGATAGTGCCCCAGAGGGTATCGTTTTGGGGCACCCTGATCGTGTACGTCCTCCCAAAGAGTATTGTTCTTTTATGCTTCATATCCCAATTCTTTTGATATCTTCAGTGCGGTTTCTTCCAATTCTGCCAATACAAATTTCCTTTTTTGATCGTTCATCCGAAACGTCGGAATACTGGCGCTGACTGCAGCAACAATCTGTCCCGTATAATTGCGTATTGGCCGCGCTAAACAGTACATCCCAATCCAATATTCCTCATTGTTTACACCATAACCTTGATTTCGCACAATTTCAGTCTCATGAATTAATTCACTGACTGTCGTAATCGTATGGGGCGTATAGGTGGGAAGCTTTTCTTTTTCATCAAACAGAGCATAGATCTCTTCTGAAGAGTATTCACTGATCATCACTTTTCCAAGGGCAGTTGCATGAATGGACTCATATTCTCCAGGTCCGATATAAGTATTCATCCCACTGTTGGTATGCTCCATCTTGGAAATAATAATCGTCTCCTTCCCTTTGATTGTGCCATAATCAATTGTCTCATTGACCTTTTTCCCAAGTTCCAGAAGATGCGTGCGGTCAATATTAAATAACTGATTTTGTGCTGGGACCGCCTGACCAATCTTATACAGCTCCCATCCAAGCCGATACCGATTTGTCTCAGAACTTTTTTCAATGTATCCATAATACTGCAAAGTATCCAGCAGACGATGGACTGTACTTTTTCCCAAGCCGGAAGCCTCACTTAACTCACTGATGCCGGCTCCCAGATTTCCGGTATGTTTGGCAAGATAATTTAACAATTCCAATGCCTTCATAAGAGTCTGCACCGGATATTTCGGTTCCTGCGGCATATTCTCTCTCCTTTCATCTGATTCTATTATTTTCTTAATTTTAATATTATAACATTTTTCTTACCTAAAACGAACCCTTTAAAACTATTCTCAAAAACCATGTGCAGACCTGTTGCTTCATCGGTATCATTGAATGTACCAGGAAAGTGAAAGTTTCCTAATATGTCAGGAGAATCGAGTAGGAGAAAATTTCTCTGGCTGAGAAATTTTCGACTTCTCACACCATTATAAGCCGTTGAGTATGCTAACTTCTTGTATACTCCTAGCTTTATTAAATTCTTCGCACGATTCTGTGGAGTTTTCAGTGTTTCCATATACACATGCGTAATCGAAATCTTATATTACTGTCAAGCGTGGCACATAGCGTCCTTCATATTCCACCTCACAGTGGATACCCTTGCTGTTCGGCTATACATTTCCCACTACCTGAGTATGTTCGGGACTTACACCCATTAGAGCGCGCCCATGGCGCGCAAACTAAAAATACCCGATTTCCAACAGGAGAACCGGGTATTTCTTAGGAGTATTATGACAACAATTTAACGTTCAAATTTAGGGTCCTGGCATCCTCTCTGGAATTCCTTCTTAACAACCAAAGTTCCAGTTGCACGGCCACATAAAACTGGCTCTTTGAGAACGTCCGCAGCTGATTCTGCTAATTTCGGATCCCTAGGAAGTGTAATATATTTATATGCTTCAAATTTGCAGGTTAAAGAAGTATTGCCTGCCTTCTCAATCCATCCAGTGTACTCCATAAAGTCTCCGGAATATACCGGCGCTGTGAATTCCACATCTTTATATCCTACAAATAAACTCTCATCTCCGTGAAGACGAATTGCCAGCTCTGTTCCTACATCTCCCCAAAAGTCTAAAATATGGGATCCATTCACCAGGTCTCCTGCGTAATGTGCTTCTCCTGCAGACATCCGAACTCTCAATGTAACTTTTTCTCCGATCATAGTATTATCCTCCTTGATCATCATAATTTTGTTCTGTTATTCAGAATCAATTTCTATATGGTTGCTTTGTATTGTGATCGTATCACCGCATTGTATTTTTGTCAATACATTTTTTGAAATTTTCTATTTTTTATTATTTTATTCTATTATATGGAATATATGATTCCATAACTTTTTTTCCATCCGCAAACTTTCCATTTGGTGGAAGGTTTGTTTTCGTTATTTTTTATAGTTTTAGACGTCAATTCATGC
Organism: uncultured Anaerostipes sp.; assembly: GCA_905213305.1. Lineage (GTDB taxonomy): Bacteria > Bacillota > Clostridia > Lachnospirales > Lachnospiraceae > Anaerostipes. Next base: position 23,718 of record CAJMHU010000007.1, on the reverse strand, counting down.
TCTTTATCGTCATTTTAACCATAAATTGTCTATAGTTTATCAATCAATTTCCAATTTTTAGAATTAAACACAATATATAACTGGTAGCATGTTTTCTTTTTTTCACATAATTTTTAACGTTTTCAGAAAATTACACCTTTACATTCCATCGCATGTATCCCTTAAAATACAATTATAGTCAAACGTGAGAAAACACAGAAAGGAGTTTCATATGAGCGTAATTATGGCAAATGCACTGGGTACCGGTATTTTCTGCGGAATCTGGCAAGGTCTTGGAACAATTCTGGGCCTGGTTACCTGGATGGGATTCGTCGGCTGCACTTCCTACTTTTCTGCCGGAGGCGGCAAAACCGGGTTTCTTAAATCCATTTGCAGCAACTATGTAGGCGTCTTGTGGGGAATGTGTATTATTCTTTCCGGCAATATCAATGGCAGCCTTCTGTTCAGCGCTGTGGTGACCGGTTTCTTTTCCTGGGTAATCTGCTATCAATCTAAGATTGATCTTTTGTCATTAGTTCCAAACACTTTCATGGGAGGCTTTTCCGCCTTTGCCAGCGGTGGAAACTGGAAAATGCTTTGCATCTGCCTTATTTTAGGAAATATTCTCGGTGTATGCTGTGACTATTCCGGAAGATTCTTAGCAGACAAATTTGGCAAAGCCGATGCATGACTTTCAAGGTCTGCAACCTATTAAACAAATCTTTGAAAAAGGAGTGTGAAACAAACATGAGTAAAGTAATTAAAAAAGCTTATGCAGAAGAAATGAAACAGGGCTATAATTTAAGAACAGCCACCGAAGAAGCATCCCGATGCCTTCTATGTCATGATGCACCGTGCAGTAAAAGCTGCCCCGCAAAAACAGATCCTGCAAAATTTATCCGTTCTCTGCGTTTCCGCAATGTAAAGGGCGCTGCTGAAACCATCCGCGAAAATAATCCTCTGGGCGGATGCTGCGCAGAAGTCTGTCCATACGGTCAGCTGTGTGAACAGGCATGCAGCCGTACCGGAATCGACAAACCAATCGAAATCGGAAAAATCCAGAAATTCCTTGTGGAGGAAGAAAGAAAACAAAATATGGAATTTCTCCATGCGGAAGAAAGCCGTCCTGAAAAGATTGCATGCGTCGGTGCAGGACCTGCTTCTCTTGCTTGTGCCAGACAGCTGGCTCTCTTAGGATTCCAGGTTACAATATTTGAAGCTTTTGAAAAAGCAGGCGGAGTTCTCACTTATGGAATCCTGCCTTCCAGACTTCCTCAGGAAGTGGTAGATTTTGATATTCAAACCATTGAAAAATTAGGTGTTACGTTTAAATTTAATGAAAAAATTGATGCTGCAAGACTTGAAACTTTAAAATCTGAATATGATGCTGTATTTGTCGGAACAGGACTTTGGCAATCTAAGATCATCGACATTCCTGGCAAAGACTTGGACGGTGTCACAAGCGCTATTGATTTCCTGAAAGACGCTCGGCTCAACCGGGAACAGATGACTCTGGGTGATACTGTCCTTGTAATCGGAGGCGGAGATGTTGCAATGGACTGTGTTACAACCGCAAAACAGCTGGGCGCCAAAGCAACCATTGTTTATCGCAGAACCATTGAGGAAGCTCCGGCAGACATTGACGAAGTAAGCTCTGTACAGAGTATGGGAATCCCAATCATTCAGGAATTCGCTCCTGCTGAAATTCTCGGTGAAAACGGTCATGTAACTGCAATGAAATTTCATGGACGCGATAACGAATCATCTCTTACCATGAAAGCAGATCAGGTGGTGTTCGCTATTGGTCAGACTGCAGACGACAGTACCAAAGATATCAAAGCCGGCGAAAATGTATTTACCGGAGGCGATATGACAAATGGCGGTCAGACTGTGGTCCAGGCTGTTGCTGAAGGAAAAGACGCCGCTGAAAATATTGCCGCATACCTGAACAAATAGAAAGGAGGCATTGATTATGTCATTAAAAAAAGATTTATCCATTGACTTTTTAGGAGTAAAATGTGAAAACCCGTTCTTCCTCTCTTCTTCCCCGGTAGGAAGTAACTATGAAATGTGCGCAAAGGCCCTGGAAGCAGGATGGGGTGGAATTTATTATAAAACCATCGGTATTTTTATTCCGAATGAGTGCTCTCCTCGTTTCGATATCACTGCCAAAGAAGGAACTCCTTGGATCGGTTTTAAAAACATGGAGCAAATTTCCGATAAACCATTGGAAGTCAACCTGGAATATATGCGCCGCTTAAAACAAGATTATCCAAACAAGGTGATTGTTGCCAGCATTATGGGAAGTAATGAAGAAGAGTGGAAAACACTTGCCAAGGCAGTTACTGAAGCCGGTGTTGATATGATTGAATGTAATTTCTCCTGTCCGCAGATGACCTCTTCTGCCATGGGATCTGACGTAGGTCAAAATCCTGAGTTGGTGAAATCCTATTGCGAAGCTGTGACCAGTGCAACCAACCTTCCGGTTATTGCAAAAATGACTCCGAATATTGGAAATATGGAAATTCCAGCGATTGCAGCTATGCAGGGCGGGGCTTCCGGTATTGCGGCTATTAATACAGTCAAAGCTATTACAAACATTGATATCGAAAACATGACAGCAATGCCTGTTGTTAACGGAAAATCCTCTATTTCCGGATATTCCGGAGCCGCGGTCAAACCAATTGCACTTCGTTTTATTACTCAAATGAAGCAGCATCCGGAACTGGCAAATGTACCGATCACCGGAATCGGAGGAATTGAAACATGGAGAGACGCTTTAGAATTTCTTCTGGTAGGTTCTTCCAACATTCAGGTCACAACCTCTGTTATGCAGTATGGATACCGTATTGTCGAAGATATGATCAGCGGGATGTCCCATTTTATGGAAGATAATGGAATTGAGAAGCTCTCTGATCTGGTTGGAATCGCTCTTCCGAATATTATCCCTGCAGAGGATATTGACCGAAGCTTTAAGCTCCTTCCTAAATTTGATAACGACGCATGTGTCGGATGCGGCAGATGTTATGTATCTTGTTTCGACGGCGGTCATCAGGCAATCGACTGGGATGAAGAAACAAGAAAACCAACCCTGAACGAAGACAAATGTGTGGGCTGTCATCTATGTTTGAATGTCTGTCCGGTTATGGACTGCATTACTCCTGGCAAAGTCATTATAAAACCTGGGGAAAAAGAGCATGAAATTAAGATGAAAACCAAATATGAATAATCAATCGATGAAGGAGGTCTTAGCTTATGAAAGAATTCGATTTGATCATTAAAAACGGAACCGTAGTCACCTCTACTGAAAGTTTTTTATGTGATGTTGCCATTAAAGATGGTAAAATCGCTGCTATGGCACAAAACATTGAGGCAGATGCCAAAGAAGTTTATGATGCCTCTAAAAAATTAGTTCTGCCTGGCGCTCTGGATGTACATACACACCTTGCAATGCCGTTTGGCGGAACCGTATCGGCAGACAGTTACCTGACGGGAACCCGTGCAGCTGCCTGCGGAGGCGTTACAACCATCTTTGATTATCCGGTTCAACACAAAGGCGAGACGATCCGCGGATTGGTTAATTCAAAAAAAGAAATTCTGGAAAAGGAAGCTTGTGTTGACTATGCAATGCACTGCTGCATTACAGATTTAAACGACGGAGAAATTCTGGAAGAGATGGAAAAAGCTGTCAACGAAGGAATTACAAGCTTTAAATGTTTCCTTGTATATAAAAAAGAAGGAATGATGGTCGATGACGGAATGCTGGCACGTCTGATGCTTCGTGCCAAAGAGCTGGGTGCAATGATTAACATTCATGCAGAAAATCCGGATCTGATTGATATGTATACGGAGCAGTTCCTAAAAGAAGGAAAAACCAGCGCATGGTATCATTACATGAGCCGTCCGGAATTCGTAGAAGCCGAAGCAGATAAACGTGCTGTGCACTGGGCAAAACATTTGGATGCGCCGCTATATCTGGTGCATATGGCTGATAAGGAAGGTCTGGAGGCATGCATTCAGGCAAAAGAAGAGGGTGCTGATGTCTATATTGAAACCTGCCCGCAGTATCTTGAATTCACCTGTGATGTCTATAAAAGAGAAGACGGAAGAAACTTTGTCTGCTCTCCTCCAATGAAGGGGCAGGAAAGTCAGGACGCACTTTGGACCGCCATCAAAAACGGAATGATTGATACCGTCGCAACCGACCACTGCCCATTCCAAAGCTATGAAAAGGATTGGGGAAAAGACGACTTTACAAAAATTCCAAACGGCTGTGCCGGTGTTGAAAATCTTTATCCATATATGCTGGATGCGGCAAATCAAGGCAAAATTTCTTTTGAGCGCGTCGTGGAACTTTGCTCAACAAATCCTGCCAGAATTTTCGGATGCGAACATAAAGGCGCCATCGGAATCGGCAAGGATGCTGACATCGTAATTTACGACAAAGAAAAAGACTTTACGATCAGTGTCAGCAATATGCATTCTGCCTATGACCATACCATCTGGGAAGGAAAACAGCTTCACGGATATCCGATCCGCACATATCTGCGCGGCAACGTAGTGTATGACGACGGAAATTTTGTCGGCACACCGGGTCTTGGACAGTATGTAAAACGAACCCCGAAAAAATAAGCATTGTATAAAAATACAAAGAGGAACTTATGAAAAAAAAGAAAGGACTCACTCCAAAACAAGCGGAACATATGCTTTCTAATGCTTTGGAAATTGGGAGCAGAATGCTGATTTCCGGCGCTGAGATTCAGCGGGTAGAAAATTCGATCCTACGAATTTGTACTGCTTACGGTTCTGAAAAAACAGAGGTTTTTTCCATCAGCTATATGATTGTAGCTACAATCTCTTCAAAATCGTTCGGAACTATTACCCTCTCCCGACGGGTTCACAATCTTTCTTTAAATTTGTATGAATTGTTATATTTAAATGCCCTGTCCCGGAGGATCTGTAAAGTTCTCCCGGACATGAAAACGGTGGATATGGAATTAAGAAAAATTGATCAGCTGCCCAAGTATGGTCTTATACCTTCCATGCTGGTTTACGCACTCATCTCTGTTTCTTTTACCATATTCTTCGGCGGCGGTTTCCGCGATGCACTGGCTTCCGGTATCATCGGCATTGGAATCCGGTGTCTTGAGCTCCTCCTTCAGCCGCTGCCGTTAAACCGTTTTCTGCTTGTTGTCCTTCTGTCCACAAGTGCAGGATGTATGGCTGCCGCCAGTGTCTATGCAGATCTAGGACTTTCGCTGGACAAAATCAGCATTGGCAATATTATGATCTTTATTCCCGGCCTGATGTTTACCAACTGCATCCGGGAAATGATCTCAGAAAACATGATATCCGGCATTACCAGACTTCTGGAAGCTCTGCTCATCTCATCTTCCATTGCCATTGGTTTTGCCATCGCATATTATCTGCTGTAAGGAGATTTTATATGAATCCGTATCTTCAAATCGCTGCCGCTTTTTTCGGATCTCTTGGCTTTGCGATGTTATTCAATCTCCGAGGTCTCTGGCTGTTTTTTACAGCTCTGGGCGGCTGTCTTTCCTGGTGTGTATACCTGTTGATCGGGCTGTTTATCGCTCATTATGAATGGCAGTATTTTGCAGCAGCATTTTTCCTCGGAATTTATTCCGAAATTATGGCACGTAAAACAAAATCACCTTCCACCTTGTATCTGGCAGTGGGTATGATCCCGCTGATTCCCGGAGCCGCACTCTACTATATGATGCAGAATGCAGTTCTTAAGAATTTTCAGATCTCTGCGGATCGGGGGCTGGAATCCCTGATCACCGGAGGTGCTATCGCATCTGGAATCATCACCGCTATGGTCTGCTGGAATGTGATCAAATTTAATTTATTAAAGAAATAAACTTTAGGAGGTATCATTATGTATGAGTGCAGTTTAGAACGTATGACAGACAAAATTACAACAATGAGTAAATTTGGAGATGCCGGACACGGCGGAATTACCCGTTACTCCCTCTCTCCGGAAGCATTGCAGGCAAGAGGTGAATTTGTACGTCGTATGAAAGCCATCGGCGCAGAAATTAAAACTGACGATATGGCAAATTTATATGCCACTCTCCCAGGTTCCGAACCTGAGCTTCCGGGAATTGTTATGGCATCCCACTGTGATTCCGTAAGAAACGGCGGAAACTATGACGGAATTCTTGGTGTTATGGGAGCTATGGAAGTTTTAGAGACTGTGGCAGACCAGAACATTCCTCATAAACACAACTTAACTGCCATGATTTGGACCAATGAGGAAGGCTCTCTCTATCCTCCGGCGATGATGTCATCCGGCGTCATCTGCAACGATTTCCTGCCTGAAGATATCGGAAAGAACTTCCGTCACGCTGATATGCTTGCTTCAAAATCTGTTTTAGATCCTTCCAAAACTTTTGGGGAGGCTTTGGATGCATCTGGATATAAAGGCGAAAAAGCAAATCGCCTAAACAACAAAGATTATAAAGCAATGTTTGAGCTTCATATTGAACAGGGTCCGATTCTTGAGGCTGCCGGAAATGATATCGGTGTTGTTACCTGCGTTCTGGGAATGGTTAATTACAGAATTAAAGTCTTTGGTCAATCCGATCATGCAGGCACAACTCCTATGAAATATCGTCAGGATGCTCTCTACGGAGCAGCAAAAGTTCTCCAATATCTCCATGACCAGTTAGATCAGCTGGATCCTGAATTGGTTTACACAACAGGAGAAATCGTATGTCATCCAAATGTACATACCGTAATTCCAGACTTTGTAGAATTTTCGCTGGATGCCAGACATGAAAAACCGGAAGTTATTGAACAGGTTGTAAAAGTCATTGAAAGCATTCCAAAAGATATTGTAAAATGCACAACAGATTGTGAGGTTGCCTGGACCCGCGATACAGTTTACTACGACAAAGAACTGGTAGGATACGTTCAGGAGGCAGTAAACGAACTGGGTTACTCAAATCAGAGAATCAATTCCGGAGCAGGGCATGATGCTCAGTTTGCAGCTTATATGATGCCGACTACCATGATTTTTGTTCCGTCCAAAGACGGTCACTCTCACTGTGAACCAGAATACACTTCTCCGGAACAATGTACCATGGGCGCCTCCGTTCTCTTAAATGCCGTACTGAAATGTGATGAAAAATAAAATTCTTAGATTTCCCAAGCGCTGATTTTTGTGCTTGGGAAATCTTTCGCCAAAAAATCCTTCCTCCACTGTTCAAACAGAAATAATTTGCTATAATATATTATGAAGCGAAATTTTATTTTCTGAACTTGATTTGTCACCCTGGAGGTACTTTCTTATGTTTACAAACAAACCTTACTACAGCATCGGTGAATTATCTGCAATTTGTGATGTTCCACAGAAAACCTTGCGTTACTATGATGAAATCAGCCTGTTTACTCCAGATTACCGCAATCATGATACACACTACCGCTACTACTCGAAAGAACAAATCATAGATCTTCTAATTATCAAAAATCTAAAGCAAATGGGCTTTTCTCTAAAAGAAATCAAAGAAATTATCCATGACAACGAAGCCAAATCTCTCGAAAAAAAAATGCTCAAACAGCTAAACGCAATGAAAAACAACATTATGAAAGAAATTGACCGTTACACAGAATGCTGTTATCTGCTGAAAAAAATACAAAACGGAATCGGTATTCTCGAAACCTCTTCCTCTATCCCATCCGAAGATTTGAAAGTTTCCGTTGAATATATTCCGCCGATCAGTTTAATGTTCAACCAGCAAATTATGAAAGACTATGATTATTCCGAGATTTCTCTGGACCGATGGATTTCCATTCTGCGTCAGGCCGAGGAATCCTCTCATAAAATGATCGGACCCGTTTACGTCACCTTTTATGATAAAAATATTTTAAACAAATTTTTATCTCAAGATTCCCTCATTGAGTTTGGGGTACATATTGAAGACGCAGAGCCTTCGGAAGAAATCCGAACCTTTGGCGGATTCGATGCGGCAACAATGATTCATATCGGAAATTATGAAGATATTCCAAATTCTTACATTCAGATGATGAAATGGATTCGCCAAAACCATTACGCCGTTACAGGACCGGCAACGGAAGAATTTATTTTATCTCCTCTTGATGTGAACGATGAAACCCGACGAGTCACAAAAATTATTCTCCCTATTAAAAAAGAAAATTTTTAGGAGCCGCCCTCTGCGACTCCTAAAAATCTTTATTTTCCTGCCATAGCATACTCCTGACGAAATAATCTCCATACCGTTACGCTACCGGAACAACAATCTTTGTTACATGTTCTTTTTCATTTTGTACATCCACAGGGGAAATGATAAATTCTTCTGATACTGGTCCTGCTATTTTATAGTTATTCTGATTTACCCATTGCAATACTTTAATATGTGTCTTAATCACTTCTCGATAAGGTCCCACATGAAATGCCGTGGCAGCCTGAAAACCTCCAAATTCTCTGACCTTATCAGAATCACAGTCTTCGACCTGAATTCCAAATTCAATATCGCAGTCTTTGGACAAAAACTGGTCTAACAGCTCTGTATAATATGTAACAATGACCGGACCGCAGGCCTTCATTCCACGTTTTTCCACTTCTTCATTAATTTCAATCCAGCGATCAATGGAAACCTCTTCATTGTGATACATCTCCATCATCTTTCTGGAATGATATAAATGAATTTGCGGAATATTCTGTATGACAATCTGATCTAAACGGCCTTTTTGAAAATTCTCTACCTCCTCACAGAGTCTGATAGCCTCTGTTCCTTCCTGCAGACGGTGCAAAAAAGCCTCCCCCTCCGCAGATTTCTTCTGAAGATTTTCGATCTCTCTCTGAATGCAGGTAAGCTTCTTTTGTATCTGATTCTCCAAAACATGAACTTGACTGCCATTCTCATACACTATTTCCTTAATCTCTTTTAAGGCAAAACCTAACATTCTCAGCTTCCGTATAATTAAAATGGTTACCATCTGCTCTTTGGTATAATACCGATATTTGCTCTCTTCCTTCCGTACCTTTGGGATGACAAGCTTAATTTCATCATAATAGCGCAGTGTCTTCACCGATGTATTGCAAATTGCAGCCACTTCTCCAATAGAATAATATGTCTTCTCATTCAACAAGACTCACCTCCAGATCATCCGGTCATTACTATCTTTTTTTATTATAACACATTTCCGATTTTTTGTGGATGAATGGGTAATTTTATTTTCACTTTTTCTACTATAAAGAATTTTTTTCTAGAATCACAAAAAAGAAAAGATCACACAACAGACAAGAACATCGGTTATGTGATCTTTTTTCGTTTATGTTTTTTTGGATTTTTTAGTTCTGATACTTATCTTTCTATTTCATATACAAACCGTACGACTGTAGAAAGCGGAGGATCTTCCAATACATCAATGGAGCTTGGATACGGAGGATTCTCCGGCACTTCAATGATTTTAAAGGAACGAACCTCGATAAATACCTTATTTCCTTCGATTTTCCGGATTCCTGCAATATATTCCATATAATCCCCTGCAAAACAAGGCGCATACAGACGAACCTTCTCTACTTCCACACAGCGTCCTGTGTTTTCAAATGCTTTTGCCATCATACGTTTTGCTGCATCTTCCATCAGCGTTATGCTTCTGGCACCGTTGACAACGCCTCCCCCGTAAAATACATCCCGATCTGACATCCGATAGCGGTAAGTAACGGTATCTTTTAGTTCTCCTTCTGCCGGAAAATCATCCAAATCACGCCAAGGTTCTCTCACTGCCCCATCCGGTTGCTCTCCTCTTTGCAGATGCTTCTTGACCACCAGCCGTACATTTCCTTCCGTACATAACAGAGGTTCGTCAAACCACACCATATCCCCAGGTCTGCAGTTTTCTTTTCCTGCGCGCTGTGCCGGTGTCGCAAGCTTGAACACTTCAATTCTGCAGTCTCTGGATGTATTTCCTATATGAGTTAATGTTGCTTTGTATTCCATCATATCCCCGATATAAACATCATGATGTACTTTTACATCCTCATATCCAAGACATAGAGATTCATCTCCGTCCACCAGAATCATCTCCTCGGTTTCCACATCGCCAATAAAATCAAACTGGCGTCCCACCGGAACAATTCCATCGGGATTATTGGCATCCGCAGTTGTCATATTATAACTTAAGTAAGATACTTTCCTCATATTCTTTCTCCTTTCATACCGATCGTCTATAAGACCCCTTCTTCTTTTAATTGAGCCTCTTCCTCCTTGGTAATTCCGAAAATCTCACAATTATGTTCTCCAAGAAGCGGAGAAGGAGTTTCAACGGTTCCCGGTGTCTCTGACATCTTCATAACACACCCCTGAAAATATAAATCTCCGGCTGTCGGATGCTCACAGTGCACCATCATATCTCTCGCCTGCGTATGAGGGTGCTCAATGGCTTCTTTTACATTTAATACCGGGCCACAAGGAATCCCCGCCTCATCCATAATTGCTTCGATTTCTTTTTTCGTATAGTCTTTGCACCAGTCTCGAATCAAATCTTGTAACTCCGGCAAATAATTTTTGCATCTTAAATCATTGGTCTCATATCTCGGATCACTTAACAACTCCTCATGGCCAATGGTGCGGCAAAAGGTATCAAATAACCTGTCATTTCCCACACCCAAGGCTGCAAATCCATCTTTACACGGAAATACATCAAACGGTGCTATGGACGGATCTACATTTCCGTTTCTCTCTGCTATGACGCCATCCATTGTATAATTCACCAAAGCGTTCTCCAACAGACTGAAAATTGTATCAAACATAGACACATCCACCTGCTGCCCTTCTCCGGTCTTCTCCCTGTGATAAAGAGCTGCCAAAACGCCAACGGTAAGATAAATTCCCGATACATGGTCTGCCACAGATGGTCCCACTTTGACCGGATCCGTGTCTTTAAATCCAGTCAAATTAATCATGCCGCCCATTGCCTGCGCTACCACATCATAGCAGGCTCTGTGTGTCAGAGGACCGTACTGCCCGAATCCGGAACAGGATGCATAGATAATCGTTGGATTGATTTGTTTGATTGTTTCATAGTCGATTCCTAATTTCTTTGTTACTCCGCCTCGATAATTTTCTACCAGAATATCTGCATCTTTTACCAGATCATAAAACATCTGTTTCCCTTTTTCTGATTTTAAATTTAATGTGGCGCCTTTTTTATTACGATTGACATAGCAATAAAATCCGCTCTCTCCGCTCTTTTCGTCAATCGGTCCCCAGGTTCTGCATTGATCCCCATGCAATGGCTCGATTTTCTGTACGTCCGCTCCAAAATCCGCCAGCATCATCGTGCAAAACGGTCCGCTCAGCGCCGAGGTGAGATCCACCACCTTTAACCCTTCCAATGCCTTTTTCATCACACACCTCCATTTTTCAAACTCTACCCCTGGGGATGACTTTCCGCTCTTTCTCCCCACCCCCAAGACGATTTATCGGAACATACTTCCGCTGATTACCAGTTTTTGAATTTCGTTGGTTCCCTCATAAATCTGTGTAATTTTGGCATCTCTCATCATTCGCTCTACATGATACTCTTTCATATATCCGTTTCCGCCCAGCATCTGCACAGCCTCTTCTGATACACGCATTGCCGCATCCGTACATACCATCTTGGCTTTTGCTGCAGATATACCATAGCTTCTGCCTTCCTGCTTATCAATCGCAGCTTTATAGAGCAGATACTGTGCCTGTTCGATCTCTGTTTCTAATTCTACCATTTTAAACGCCAAATATTGATTTCGATAAAGCGGCTTTCCAAACTGTTCTCTTTCTTTTAAGTAATTAAACGCAATTTCATAAGCCCCTTTGGCAATTCCAAGTCCCTGTGCCGCAACTCCGATTCGCCCTCCATCCAAGTCTTTCATTGCAATGGCAAAACCTTTTCCTTCTGCCCCAATTAAATTCTCTTTCGGCACTCTGACATTTTCAAAAATAATTTCTGATACCTGCGCGGAGCGAATTCCACATTTATTTTCTATTTTTCCAATGGAAACTCCGTCCCATTCCCGCTCAACAATAAATGCAGACAATCCCTTTGTCTTAAGCTCCGGCGCCGTCAATGCAACCACCAGATAATAATCTGCCAATGGTCCATTGGTAATAAAACATTTTAATCCGTTTAAAATGTACTCTTTTCCATTCCAAATGGCTGTGGTGCGGCATCCCGCTGCATCAGACCCGGCTTCCGGTTCTGTCAGACAAAAAGATCCCATTTTCTTTCCTGATAAAATATCCGGCAAATATTTCTTCTTCTGCTCTTCACTGGCTGAATTAATCAATCCTCCGGAGAATAAGGAAGTACACACGGAATACGCGATTCCCATGGACGCATTTACTTTTGAAATTTCTTCCAATGCCAGTACATAAGACAGATAATCTCCGCCCTGTCCTCCATATTCTGTGGAGAAAGGCAGTCCAATGAGTCCCATCTCTCCCATCTGCCGATACGCATCCTCTGGGAATCTTCCGGCTTCATCATCTTCCAACACGGTTTCTTTTAATACATTTTGGGCAAACTCTCTTACAGACTGCTGAATTGCCAACTGCTGCGGTGTTAATTCAAAATTCATAGATTCCATCCTTTCTGAACTTGTTCATCCTGTTCTCTATAGTTGTACTATAATCCATCCTTTTGCTGAAGAGTCAAGATAGAATCCGATTCTTTTATCCAGTCTTTCCTATCAAAAAAAGACCAACTCTCCACTAGAGGGATAGTTGATCTTCTGAATTCTATTATTTTTTCACATATTTTGATGTGACTTTCAATCTTGCCATAGCGCGGGACAGCGCCGCCTGTGTATGATAATACTGCATCCGGCTCTGCTTCTGTTTCAGCCGTTCTTCGGCTCTTGCTTTTGCCTCCCTCGCACGAACAATATCAATGTCCTCGGGGCGCTCCACCGTATCCACCACAATAATGACAAAGTTTCTGGTAATATCTGCAAAACCTTCTCCCACAATCGCAGCCTGCCACTCTCCGTTTACTTTAAACCTAAGCTCTCCGGAGACGACCGCCGTTACCGTATCCTCATGATTCAAAAGAACACCGTAAAGTCCGTCGACTGCCGGAAATATTACATGCTCGCAAGCCCCGCTGTAGAACTTTTTATCACTGGCAATGATCTCAAAATAAAAGGTTTCTGCCATTTACATCACCTCTTTTGCTTTTGCCTTTACATCCTCAATGGTTCCTGCCATCAGGAATGCAGATTCCGGATAGTCATCCATCTCTCCGTCAAGAATTGCTTTAAAGCCTTTGATGGTTTCTGCTACCGGAACATAGACACCCTGAATTCCTGTAAAGTTTTCTGCTACATGGAATGGCTGAGACAAAAATTTCTGAATCTTTCTTGCACGGAATACCGTAATCTTATCTTCCTCATCCAATTCTTCCATACCGAGGATTGCAATAATATCCTGCAGTTCTTTATATCTCTGCAGAGCTTCCTCCACGCGTCTGGCAACCTCATAATGCTCTTCCCCTACAATATCCGGTTCCAGAATACGAGAGCTTGATTCTAAAGGATCTACTGCCGGATAAATTCCCTGTTCGGAAATCGCTCTGGATAATACCGTAGTCGCATCCAAATGAGCAAAGGTTGTCGCCGGTGCCGGGTCTGTCAAGTCGTCGGCAGGTACATAGACTGCCTGCACCGATGTAATAGAACCGTTTTTGGTGGATGTAATACGCTCCTGCAGTGCACCCACTTCATTTGCCAGGGTCGGCTGGTAACCTACGGCAGACGGCATACGTCCAAGCAGCGCAGATACCTCGGAACCTGCCTGCACATAACGGAAAATATTATCAATAAACAGCAGCACATTTTGTTTCTCCTGATCCCGGAAATACTCTGCCATGGTAAGTCCGGTCTGCGCAACCCTCATACGAGATCCCGGCGGCTCATTCATCTGTCCGAATACTAAGGCTGTATTTTTGATAACGCCGGACTCTGTCATCTCCCCCCAGAGGTCATTTCCTTCTCTGGAACGCTCTCCAACTCCGGTAAAAATCGAATATCCGCCGTGCTCTGTGGCAACATTATGAATTAATTCCTGAATTAATACAGTTTTTCCGACTCCGGCGCCTCCAAACAGACCAATCTTGCCGCCCTTTGCATATGGAGCCAAAAGGTCAATGACCTTAATTCCCGTTTCCAGCATTTCTACCACAGGACTCTGATCCTCAAATTTTGGCGGTTCCCGGTGAATCGCCCATTTCTCTTCTGTCTCAATTGGTTCTCCATTATCAATGGTTTCTCCCAAAACATTAAACATTCTTCCGAGAGTCTTTTTTCCCACCGGAACCTTAATCGGTCCCCCGGTAGCTGTTACTTCCATGCCCTTATGAAGGCCCTCGCTGGCAGCCAGCAAAATACAGCGGACTGTACGGTTTCCCATATGCTGAGCTACCTCCATTACAACTTCTTTTCCTTTATTTACAACTGTCAAAGCATCTTGAATCAAAGGGAGTTGCTCTGTTTCAAATTCTACGTCAATGACCGGACCCAGAATCTGTACAATTTTTCCTTTTTCCATGTTTCTTCCCTTCCTCCACGGTTATTTCTTCTTTAATGACTTGGCTCCGGCGCAGACCTCCGTAATTTCCTGAGTAATTGCAGCCTGACGCGCCCGGTTATACAAAAGCCCCAGCGAACGAATCATATCTTTTGCGCTTTTGCTGGCTCCTTCCATCGCCATCATTCTGGCATTTAACTCGCTGGAAAAAGATTCCACCATAGCCCCGTATATTAAGCCCTTTACATAGTTTGGGACCAGACGGTCCATAACAGCTCCAACGGAAGGCTGAAATTCTGTCATACGTCCGCCCTTTCTCTTCCCTGCCATTTCATAATCATCCGGGTCCAGCGGAAGCACACGAATCTTTTTCGGTTCAGACGCCATAGATGAAATCATTTTTGTATAAATTACATAAACTTCATCCAGTTCTTCTTTTAAGAATTCGTCAATTAACTTCTCCGCAATTCTTCTCGCCCGGTAAATGGTCGGATCCTGTGTTGTATAAAAGAAATCCGGATCCATCTGCGCCGCATTGCGCCTTCCAAAATAGTTTCTTCCCATATATCCGATGACAAACAGCTTTGCATCCTTCTCATCTTTCATCTGTTCTTCTGCCATCTTAATAATATTATGATTATAAGCCCCGGCAAGACCACGATCTGCCGTCATAATCAAGTATCCCTTTTTCTTCTTTGTTTTATTTTCCCGGTGATCCAAAAACCGATACTTAAGATTCGGAGAATGGGCGATGATATCAAGCAGCGTTGCCTGAAGCATCTCAAAATAAGGAGTCGTTGCGTCCAATTGTTTTCTTGCTTTTTTTAATCTGGAAGAAGAGATCAGATACATTGCATTGGTAATCTTCATGGTATCTTCGATACTCTTCATCCTTGTTTTAATTTCTCTGATATTTGCCATAGAGCATCACCTACTTTACATAGGCCTTCACTGCCTCTTCAAGCTTCTCAGCTATTTCATCGGTGAATACCTTCTCCTCGTCGATCTGACGCACGGTTTCCGGGTATTTTTGTTCAAAGAATGCTGTCATCTCTTCTGTTTCTGCCTTTAACTCCTTTAAGGATATATCATTGAGCATTCTGTGGGAAGCAGCAAACAATAACAAGATTTGTTTATGCAATGCCATCGGATGATATAACGGTTGTTTCAGCAGTTCGATCAAATGTGCTCCGTGATTTAACGTTGCCTTGGTTCCCTCATCTAAATCGGAACTAAACTGTGTAAACACCTCCAGTTCACGATACTGTGCCAAATCAATTCTCAAATTGCCTGCAACTTTTTTCATAATCTTTGTCTGCGCCGCGCCGCCGACGCGGGACACGGAAAGACCTACATTCACTGCCGGTCTGACGCCTGCAAAGAACAACTCACTCTCTAAGAAAATCTGTCCGTCTGTAATAGAGATCACGTTGGTCGGTATATATGCAGATACGTCCCCTGCCTGAGTTTCGATAATCGGAAGCGCTGTAATGGAACCGCCGCCATGAGCATCATCCAGACGACAGGAACGCTCCAGAAGTCTGGAATGAAGATAAAATACGTCCCCCGGATACGCTTCACGTCCAGGCGGTCTCTCCAGAAGCAGAGAAATTGCACGGTATGCAACGGCATGCTTGGACAGATCGTCATAGACAATCAAAACATCTTTTCCCTGATGCATAAAATGTTCTGCAATGGCAGTTCCTGCATATGGAGCAATATACTGCAGAGATGCAAGATCGCTTGCCGAAGCAGAAACCACAATGGAGTAATCCATCGCGCCGTTCTTTGACAGCGTTGTCACAATCTGTGATACTGTAGAAGCCTTCTGACCGATTGCCACATAAATGCAAATTACATCTTTTCCCTTCTGATTTAAAATGGTATCCACTGCGATGGATGTTTTCCCGGTCTGACGGTCTCCGATAATTAACTCTCTCTGACCTCTTCCAATCGGGAACATAGAGTCAATTGCCAAAATTCCTGTCTGCAGCGGCTGGTCTACAGATTTTCGATCAATCACCCCGGCTGCTTCATGTTCAATGGGTCTTCTCTCATCGGTCTGAATTTCACCTTTTCCGTCAATCGGCTCTCCAATGGCATTGACCACCCGTCCGATCATCGCATTTCCAACCGGAATATCTGCCTGCACCCCGGTTCTTGCCACTTTAGAACCTTCCATCAGCCCATGATCGGACCCAAGCAAAACGCATCCGATACAATTCTTCTCCACATTTAACACAAGACCGCGGACACCGGTTTCAAAAATTACCAGTTCCCCGTACATTGCCTGATCCATTCCATAAACTGTGGCAATTCCGTCTGCAATCTGAATAATATGTCCTTCTTCTTTTATTTCAACTTTCTGATCATAGTTTGTAATCTGATCCTTTAATACAGAAACAACTGTTTCTGGATTGATACTACTCACCTGATTCTCACCTCCATGTAAGACTTTGCTGCAATTTTGTCATTTTCCCTTTTAAGCTGTTATCAAATACATTGTCCCCAACCTTTAAAACAAATCCGCCGATCAGCAATGGATCCTCGGTCAATATAAGCTCAGTTTGTTCTGCCTGATATTTTTTTCTCAGATATTCTTTGATACGCTCAATCTGTTCTTGGTTTGGTTTTGTTACATAGTAAAATTCTGCCCTGATCGTATTGCTGTATCTGCGTTTTAACTGCCGATAAAACTCAAATGCTTCCAGAAGACAGTCTATATCCCTATTGGCACAGGCAATTTTAAAAAAATTCCCCAGTTCTGCTGCAAACAGACTGTCAATCACAGCCTCTTTCTCATTTTTTGCAACTACCGGACTCTCCAGCGCTCTTCTTACTTCTGGATTTTCTATGATGATGGCTTCTGCATCCTCGATATTTTTTTCCTGTATATGTAAATCAAACAGCACCTGCCCATATGTCATGGAAATTGTTTTCATATCTTAGACACCTGCCTCTTTTAAGAAATCATCCAACAGTTTTTCATTGCCCTCATTGTTTGTTTCTTTTTCCACAACCTTGGAAGCTGCCATAAGTGCAATTCCGGCAATCTCTGTCTGAAGTCCTGCAAGCGCCTGCGTCTTTTGAACTTCAATCTCTTTCTCGGCATTTTCTTTCATCACTGCAATCTGCTCATCCGCCTGATTTACTTTTGCCTGATATTCCGTTTTTGCCCGCTTTCGCGCATCGGAAATAATCAGAGAAGCTTCTTCCTTTGCCTGTGCCAGAGATTCCTGATATTCCTCTTTCATTCCTTCCGCTTCTGTTTTTGCATCTGCCGCATCTTTTAAGTCCTGTGCAATCATATCTTTCCGTTTGTTCATAATCTCCTGAACCGGTCCGAACAAGAATTTACGAAGCAGCAGATAAAATACAACAATATTGACAATCGGCCAGATAATGCCCCAATCTAATTTCAGAAACATCTCTTCCGCCTCCTATTTATTTTAATACGATCAATAAAATTGCAATGACCAGCCCGTAAATTGCTGTTGCTTCTGCCAAAGCACACCCCAGAAGCAATGTTTTATTAATTTCCCCCGCTTCTTCCGGCTGTCTTGCAATCGCTCCCAATGCTCCGTTGGTTGCAACTCCGATACCGATTCCTGCTCCAATTCCTGTTAATACTGCAATTCCTGCTCCAATCGCTGCTAATCCCATAACTCTAATCTCCTTTACTTTTCCTCTACTCAATTGATTCACTGATAAACAGTGATGTTAATAAAACAAAAATGTATGCCTGCAACAGTCCGTCAAAAAAATCAAAATAACAGCTAAACGGCAGGGGCACAATCGCCGGCGCCGCATAGGTAATCAGCTCCATCAGAACAAATCCCCCCAGCATATTACCGAAAAGCCGCATGCAAAGTGACAATGGTCTCGTGAAAAGTTCCAATATTTTAATCGGCACCATCATCGGCATCGGCTCCACATAACTATGCAGATAGCCTTTCAGACCCCTTTCACGAAATCCGGAATACACGATCAGAAATATACTGATCAATGCCAGTCCTGCTGTGACGTTCAGATCTTTCGTAGGCGGAGCCGCTCTGAAAAAGCCTGAAATGTTGGAACACGCCAGATAAATCAGGATTGTTCCAAGAAAAGGAATATATCGCTTTCCTTTTTTGCCTACCAGATCTCCAATGAAATTGTAAATGAATCCAACAATTGCTTCCACATAGACCTGCGGTCCCTCCGGTACAATTTTTAAGTTCCTTACAAATATGATGCAAAGTACAATCACAATTGCCATAATCGCCCAGGTTGTCACCGCGGACTGCGGAACCGGAATTCCACCGCCAAGGGGAATCACAAAGCTGGTCTTCAAAGAAAGCTCTTCCATCAGGTAATCTGCCAATGAACCCATCTTCTCACCTTCTTTACTTTAAATTATACACCGTTGTGTTTACAGAAAATACAGCGGCAAAACAAAAGAGCACCTACTCAAATGGTAAACGGCCCTTGTTTGTCGTTATTTTATTCCTCTGGTTTTATTTTGTCAATTCTTTTTCCGTTAAGATTCCGTTTGTTTTTGTATGATTTGCATAAATCCATTTGTGCAATTTGCCAAATTACCGGAAGTGCCAAAAGACACATTCCGGGATTGTAAGCGAGCGCCAGGGTCTCGGGCAAGCCCGGACTTTGGCTCATCGCTATCACAAAAAGCAGCGGAAGAAGGTTTCAAAAACCTCTTCCGCTGCTTTTTTCTCAGTCTTCGATCATTTGAATCCGACGAATATGTCTCTCATCATTGGAAAACTTTGTTTCCAAAAATGCATCCACAATGTCCAGCGCCAGCCCTTCTCCGATCACTCTGGCTCCCATGGCCAAAATATTGGCATCGTTATGTTCTCTGGTTGCTCTGGCGCTGAAGGTATCGCTGCAAAGCGCTGCCCGGATTCCCGGAATCTTATTGGCTGTAATTGAAATGCCGATTCCGGTTCCGCAGATTAGAATTCCTTCCTTTACTTCTCCGCTTTTCACTGCATTTGCCACTGCCTTAGCATACACCGGATAATCACAGGATTCTTCCGAATAGCAGCCGTAATCCTTCACTGCATATCCTTTCTCCTCCAAATGTTTGATCACTGTCTGTTTCAGTGCATATCCACCATGATCACTTCCAATACCTATCATTTCATTTCCTCCTAATCTTTCTTCCCATATTTTTTTCACCAAACGGGCAATCTGATGAAAGCACCGTTCATAGTCATCATCTTCCATGCCATAAGGGTCCAGCACCGCTCCTTCCACTCTGGCATATTCATTCATGGTAGCGACTTCCTTATACCCATGATATTCTTCCATGACCTTTTCTTTCTGCTCCTCCGTCATGGTGAGTATTAAATCACTCTGCTCCACTTCCTCCTGCAAAAGCTGGGCAGATTGAAAATCTACAATCTCAATCCCGCTTTTCCTTACCATATCTGCTGCTTTGGCGTGAACGGGTTCCGGAAATAACACTACCAGTCCTCTGGAAATCACTTCCACATCCCATTGATGGGCATCTCGCAAATACTGCCGTAAAATTGACTCTGCAAGAAAGCTACGACAAGTATTATTGGTACTTACAATAATAATTTTTTTCAAAACATTCTCCTTTTTCAGACCCGAAGGATCTCATGTCCTGCTGCTTTCACTAATCGATTCATCACCGCTTCTCCAAGCGGCTCTCCTTCAAACCCCTCTGAATAGATAATATCTACATCCTTATGGTCAAATCCTCTGAGAACATCATATAAATTTGCGGTCACTGTCTCCAGACAATCTCTTCTTCCAACCGAAACCGTGACATCAGACTGATATTGATCTTTTGTCTCTTCCGTTGCAAGAACCCCCACTCGTTTTCCCAGTTTCTTTTGCTGACATGTCAATTCGTTGATCTTTGCTGTTACAGCCTTAGGATCATCTCCTAATACAAGAATCATCGGAACCCTGGGAGCATAATGCTTATACTTCATCCCAGGCGCCTTTGGAATTCCT
Organism: uncultured Anaerostipes sp.; assembly: GCA_905213305.1. Lineage (GTDB taxonomy): Bacteria > Bacillota > Clostridia > Lachnospirales > Lachnospiraceae > Anaerostipes. Next base: position 3,193 of record CAJMHU010000007.1, on the reverse strand, counting down.
GAATCACTCTCTTTGAATGACGTATTCATAAATACAGGAGTCCCTAAGAACTCCTCCAACTCTGCTTTCGTAATTTTCCCCGGCCTTAATATCACCGGAACCGGCTCTGTAAAATCAATAATTGTCGACTCAACGCCAACGCTCACAGCGCCGCCGTCAAGAATCATCGGAATCTTTTCATTTAAATCTTCCATCACATGTTCCGCTTTTGTCGGACTTGGACGTCCGGAGGTATTGGCACTTGGCGCAGCAATCGGAACCTGAGCTCTGCGAATCAGCTCCAATGCAATCCTGTGATCGGGCATACGAATTGCCACTGTATCAAGACCTCCCGTGACACAGTGTGGAACCTCATCCTTCTTCGGAAGAATCACAGTCATCGGACCGGGCCAAAAATGTTCCATTGCCCGCCGTGCATGATCTGGGATTTCACGGACCAGTTTTTCTGCCATAGAAAGATCGCAGACATGAAGAATCAAGGGATTGTCCGAAGGTCTGCCCTTAGCCTTATATATTTTTCGGACAGATTCCAAAAGCAGACCATTGCCCCCAAGACCGTAGACCGTTTCCGTAGGAAACGCCACAACTTCACCGCTTTGAATCAGTCGGGCCGCTTCGGTGATCTCTTCCAAGGAATCCTCTATTTTATTTATTCTTATCAGCTTTGTTCTCATATTTTCTCCTAATCATTCTTTCTTAGTATACCATTAACTGTATGAAAAAGAAAGTCTGGATTATGGGAGAACAAACGCCTTCATTCTCTATAAATACTTTTCTCTCAGCCAACATATACTATATACAAAACCTAAAGGAAATTTGATGTTCAATGAAAAAGCAAAAAATCATGTTCTTCTGGGGCTGTCTGGCCATCATGGTTCTGCTGTCCCTCTCCTCTATTACATTTCCAATCTTTGTAAGTCAGACTGTAAAAAATCAGAATATTATTTATATCGACCCCGGTCACGGCGGTTCTGATCCCGGAAAAGTAGGCGCGGGGAACGTATTGGAAAAAGATATTAATTTATCTCTCTCACTGAAATTAAAAAAAATTCTGGAAAAGAAAAAATTTAAAGTATATCTGACACGAGATGGGGATTATAATCTTGCGACCTCCACATCCAATCAGAAAATATCCGATTTAAAAAATCGAAAACAGCAAATTTTTGATAAAGAGCCTGCCGCGGTCATCAGTATACATCAAAACAGCTATCCCAGCGGAGACGTTCACGGCGCACAGGTTTTTTATTACCATGGCTCCCAAAAGGGAAAAGATCTGGCAGATTCTATCCAATCTGCACTGATCGAAGGATTAGATCCTGAAAATCATCGACAGTCTAAATCCAACGCAGACTATTATCTGCTCCGGGATAATCCATATCCTACCGTCATCGTCGAATGTGGTTTCTTATCCAACCCTCAGGAACTGGAACAGCTGCAAAAAACCTCCTATCAGGAAAAAGCTGCAAAGTGTATCTATCAGGGACTAAAGAATTATTTAAGCCGGGAGCATTAATTCCCGGCTTACAAAACTCTTTGCAGTTATTCTCTGATTTTTTGATAATTTATGGCGCAGATTTCTCCTTTCTGATTCTGAATGAACTCTTTCATGTAAGAATCATCTTCATTGAGTACGAGAGTTACATGTTCAAGATTATCATTACCTACTGTAATGCCATCCACATGGACCGCCAATCCCTGGGATAAATAATAAGATAATTCATCATGATTCGTCATACATACCTCCAATCTAGGTGTTCCTTTGTGTCTTACATCATTTGGATTTTTCGTGGTATATGAATTCTTTTCTGGTACCAAAATGTAAGATTTGCCGCGACATATTCTAATTATACCTATAATTGGAAATTTTTTCAATATAAATTTGGAGAAATTTGTAAATTTTGAAGAAATGCTTTACACTTTGCAAAAGTAATACTATAATAACATCAAAGCAAGGAGTGATGATTATGAAAATTGAACGTATCAGTGATAATCAAATCCGATGTACTTTAAATAAAGAAGATCTTGCAGGAAAAGAAACTCTTTTGAACGAATTAGCCTTTGGGTCTGATAAGGCAAAAGGACTCTTTCGGGAACTGATGAAAAAGGCATCCGCCGAATTGGGCTTTGAAACCAATGATATCCCTTTAATGGTGGAAGCAATTCCGGTATCCAAAGATTGTTTGATTCTTGTAATTACCCGAGTTGACAATCCAGAAGATTTCCATGAACACTATAAAAAATTATCCAAAAACCTGCCTCTGGAACACCTCTCGCTTTCCGGGGACAGTGATCTTTCAGAATTTACAGATCTTTTGAGCGATCTCGGGAAATCCCAATCGCCAGAACTTGAAGAACATATGAAACATGCATTGACAGATACTTCTGTCGGTATTTATTGTTTTCATTCACTGGAAGACGTTTCAGATGCCGCAAAGCTTCTGAAAAATTATGCAGTTCGGAGCGCTTTATATAAAGATACTGAGAATCGCTGCTATTACCTATCTCTGACTTCTTTGGATGAGTCTCCGAAAACCGATGTGATGGATGAAATTCATGATATTCTTTCAGAATATTGCAGACGTCTGCCGAATACTTATGCAACGAAAGCTTTATTTAATGAACATCTAAAAACAATTATCCAAAAACAAGCAGTTGAAGAAATGGCCGAATATTAAAATCAACGGAAGCGCCAGACAGCACATTCCGGGATTGTAAGCGGTCGCCAAGGTCTCGGGCAGTTCCAGACTTTGGCCCATTGCTATCAAAAAAAAGAAAACTATAGTTCCCAAGATATTTCCCAATGGGGATGCGAGGACTATAGTTTTTATTTTTTATGCCATTTTATTCTTCTGCTGCATTTTTATTGTTAGAGTAAATAGCTTTGCATATTGAAATTTCTTTATGGTAAATTTTATCAAACAGTTCCTTCAAATGCTCTAAATCTGCCCTATGGGTAATTAAATCTGCAACCTCCAACTCTTTTTTTGCAATCTGATCTACCGTATATTTCCATTCATTCAATGGAAGTTCATTGTAAAAGTTATTCCACACTCCTATAAGATTTAATTCTTTTCTCAAAATACTGCTGTGGTTGTTTAATTCAATGGTTGTATCTCGATGAGGATTTCCAAGCATCACGATTGTTCCAAATGTCCTGCAGCAGACAATTGCCTGATTCAGCCCGGCTCCCGTT
>CAJMHU010000006.1 GCA_905213305.1 uncultured Anaerostipes sp. | reverse complement strand
AAGACCTTCTGGAATCGGTGGAGGTTGTTCTGGTAGGAAAAGAAAAGAAAGACCGGATTCTCGGAAAAGAGGAAAAACAGATTGTAGCCTACCATGAGGTGGGACATGCGCTTGTTATGGCGCTCCAGAAGGAATCGGAACCGGTGCAGAAAATTACGATTGTTCCTCGTACAATGGGAGCTCTCGGGTATACAATGCAACGTCCGGAGGAGGAAAAATATCTGAATAAGAAAGAGGAGATGCTGGCAGATCTTGTGTCATTCTTTGGAGGGCGTGCAGCAGAAGAAGTGAAATTCCAATCGGTGACTACCGGTGCATCCAATGACATTGAACGTGCCACAGCCATTGCGCGGGCGATGGTAACGCAGTATGGAATGTCTGAGGAGTTTGGTTTGATTGGCTTGGAATCTATTACCAACCGTTATTTGGATGGGCGTGCTGTGATGAACTGTGCGGAATCTACGGCAGCAAAAGTCGATGAAGTTGTGATGAAGATCTTAAAAGAGGCTTATGCCAAAGCGTTAACATATATCCGCGAGAATATGGAGATTCTGGATGAGGCGGCAAAGTTTCTGATTCAGAAGGAAACAATTACCGGAAAGGAATTTATGGAAATTTTCCATAAACATAAAAATCCAAAGCCTGCCGAGGAGACACAAAAGGTTGAGCTGAAAAAGGAAGAAGCAGATGAGCTGCCGACTCAATCAGGATTTGCACAGTGGGTAGAGGATGATGATGCAGAGTCATAAATACAGGATGTATGAATGATGCTGATAAAATATAGGGAATTGAAGCGGACTTGTCCGCTTCATTTTGTTTCCGGGGCCTTTTGTGATTTGGTTACAGAACGATGACAGCAAAAAGATTAAGATATAGACAAGATCATCAACAAGCCACGAAAGGAGATTAGACGATGGGTGCTTTACATATTACAAAGGAAAATTTTGATCAGGAGGTTTTAAATTCCAGTCAGCCGGTAATCATTGATTTTTGGGCAAGCTGGTGCGGACCGTGCCAGATGCTGCTGCCAGTGATTGAGGAGCTTGCACAGGAGGTACAGACTGCCAAAATCTGCAAAATTAATGTAGATGAACAGCCGGAGCTTGCACAGCAGTTTCAGGTGATGACCATTCCGACTTTAGTTTTAATGGATGGAGAGAAAGTTTTGGACCGCTCTGTGGGAGTGAAACCAAAAGAAGAAATTTTAAAGATGCTGGACAAAATAGCAGATTAAACAGTCAGGGCTTGGAGTTTTTTTCGGTCGGCAATGGTGACACAGCCGCGGGAAAGGACGACAAGCCCTTCTTTTGCAAAATATTTTAACATTCTGGAAACGACTTCCCGGGCAGAACCCAGTTCCTTTGCAATTTGTTCATGGGTCATAAACAGAGAAGCGGTTTGAGTGCGATTGGTTTCGGTTAACAGAAAAGCCGCCAGTCGCTTGTCGAAGCTGGTAAATAAAATCTGCTGCATGGTCCACATGACATCGGAAAAACGCTCGGTGGCAAGCTTGTAAAAATAGAGCTCCGCATAGACGTTTTGTCTGGTCAGTCTTGACAGCGCGGCGGGAGCAAGCTGTAAAATCTCACAATCATCGGCAGCTTCAATAGAAACTTCAAAATCAATGGCGCTGAGAACACAGGATGCGGATAAAACACAGACATCTCCGGTTTCCATTCGATATAACGTAATTTCACGTCCCTCCTCTGATAAAATCGAAACACGAACAGTACCGGATTGAATCAGAAGCATCCCCATACATTCATTGTCATGGCTGTGGATCAGAGATCCCCTGGAAAATTGAAGTTTCGTGACATGAGGCAGCAGAGCCTTTTGTTCAGCGCCGGATAAGCTTTCCCAGAATGGGAGTGCGCAGCGAAGCAACGAAAGATCTTGTTGGGTTAACATGAAAATCTCCTTTCTTAGAAATACGTATAGTATACCTCATCGAGCGAAGCTCGTCCAGCTGCAAGGCTATAGGATATTTTTATAATAGGCTATAGGAAACTGGTCTTGATGCGTTGGTGGACACTGAAAAAGGAACATGGTAGAATTTAATTTATGATATTGGAAGCGAGTATGTTCAGCACTGGTTTTAAAGTGTTCGCTTTGGTCTATAACAGAGGAAGGAGAAGCTAAGATGAAAATATCAGAGATTTTAAAGGAAAAAGCAACCATTTCCTTTGAAGTGTTTCCGCCTAAGAATAAGGAAGGAGATATTTCCTCCATTTATCATACCATCGAAGAGCTGGCAAAGCTTGCGCCGGATTTTATTAGTGTGACTTATGGAGCGGGCGGATCGACCAAGGGAAAGACGGTAGAAATTGCCTCTGCAATTAAACATCAATATGGGATTGAAGCTGTGGCGCATTTAAGCTGTATTTCATCTTCAAAAGAGGATGTCTTAAGAGAATGCAGACGTCTTAAGGAAGAGGGAATCGATAATATCCTGGCACTTCGGGGGGATTATCCGGCAGATTCCAAAGCATTCGATCCCGAACATTTGGAATTTCATTATGCAAGTGAATTGAATGAATTTATTGAGGAACATTTCCCGGAACAGTTTTGCCTTTCCGGAGCCTGTTATCCGGAGACACATCAGGAGGCAGATGGATTTAAAAAGGATCTTGAGGCATTAAAAAAGAAGGTGGATGCAGGGGCAAAGTATTTGGTGACGCAGATTTTCTTTGACAACAATTATTACTATCGTCTGGTACGGGAGGCAAGAAGGATTGGAATTACTGTACCGATTCTTGCAGGAATTATGCCGATTACCAATGCAAAATCCTTAATTCGTACAACCAAAATGTGCGGATGTACCATTCCGTACCGGCTGTCGACGATGATTGAGGCATATTATGATAATCCTGCTGCGATGAAAGAAATCGGAATTAACTATGCTGCCCGGCAGATCATTGATCTGATAACAAACGGAGTTGACGGGATTCATATTTATACGATGAATCGACCGGAAATTGCTCAAAGTATTTTTGAAAATATTCCAACGATATTAAGGGAATTAAATCAAAGATGATAAGAGAGACGGCATTAAAATATTTGGGATACGGCAGCAGTCTGCCGTCGCAGGAGATTGAGGAACTTATCAAAGACTGTATCACAGAAGTCCGGCAGATTTCACAGCCCAAAGCAGTTGTAAAAAAGTTTCATCTTGAAAAAGAACCGCTGCGAATCGGAGAAACAGGAGATGAAATTGCGGGACGGCAGATGGGGAGCTTATTAGAAGATTGTTCAGAGTGTTTGCTGATTGGATGCACTCTGGGAATTGGACTGGAACGAAAAATAAAGTACTATGAAAAGATTCATATGACAAAAGCGGTGGTTATGGATGCTGTGGCAAGCGCCTATTTGGAAGAATTCTGTGATACATATGAGCGCAGGCTCGGATATCAAAACCGGACGTATCGCGCATGTCCGGGCTATGGGGACTTTCCGCTGTCCTTTAACAGAAAAATTGCTTCCCTTTTAGATATTTCAAAGAATCTTGGAGTCACAATCACAGCGACAGATTTGCTGCTGCCGCAGAAATCTATGCTTGGCCTGATTGGAATCGGGAGCTTCAAACAAAAGAAGTCCTGTGAAACTTGTGTTGTGAAAAAAGACTGCCCATTTAGAAAGAGAGGACAACGATGTTACGGAACCGAATCGGAAAAGACTTGTTAATATTTGATGGAGCCATAGGGACACAGCTCCAAAGCGCCGGTTTGAAAGCAGGAGATATTCCGGAGGAACTCAATATCCGGCAGCCGGAGCTTTTAAAAAAGATTCACAAAGATTATTTGGAGGCAGGAGCAGATTTTATTACGACCAATACCTTTGGATGTAATCGACTGAAAATGTCAGAGGCAAAATATGAAATGAAGGATATGCTCCTGGCAGCTGTGGAAAATGCCAGACAAGCCAGATGTGAAGCGGGAAGAGAACAGGATGCCTATATTATGCTGGATATCGGACCCATCGGGCAGCTACTGGAGCCTATGGGTACGCTCTCCTTTGATGAAGCCTATGATATCATTTCGGAACAGATCGAGATAGCAAAGGATCGGGTCGACGGAGTGCTCTTTGAGACGATGAGCGATCTTTATGAAGTGAAAGCGGGAATTCTGGCAGTCAAAGAGCACAGCGAACTTCCGGTTTTTGTGACTATGACTTTTGAGCAAAACGGTCGTACGCTGTCCGGAAATGATCCGGAAACTTTTGTCAATGTTGCACAGGGGCTTGGAGCCGAGGTTGTGGGTGTGAACTGTTCGTTAGGACCGAAGGAGCTGGGGCCGATGATAGATGAAATTTTGAAAACCGCGTCAGTTCCTGTGATGCTGCAGCCCAATGCCGGACTTCCGTGTCTGGAACATGGACAAACCCATTATCATGTAACGGCGGATGAATATGTGGAGGCGATGAGCGGCTATATGGCACGTGGAGCCGCAATTGTGGGAGGCTGCTGCGGAACAACGCCGGAATTTATAGAAAAGCTTTCCAAAGCCGCACCGAAAACCGTTCGGGAACGGCAGGTTGTAAAAAAGACGAGAGTTTCCAGTCAGACACAGACGGTTTCCTTTGGAGATCGGGTGATTGTCTGCGGCGAGCGGTTAAATCCTACAGGAAAGAAAAAAATGAAGCAGGCGCTTCTTGAGAAGCGTTACGATGAATTGGTGATAGAGGCTGTAAAGCAGGAGGAAGCGGGGGCGCAGGTCCTGGACGTAAATGTGGGTCTGCCGGGAATTGATGAGCCGGAGACGATGAAGCAGGTGATTCACCTGCTTCAGGAAGTGGTGACGCTGCCTCTTCAAATTGACAGTTCCAATCCGGAAGCAATGGAAAAAGCCTGCCGTTATTACAATGGAAAACCCTTGGTGAATTCTGTCAATGGAAAAGATGAGGTGATGGAGGCTATTTTTCCAACGGTGAAAAAATACGGAGGCGTGGTCATCGGTCTGACATTGGATGAGGGAATTCCTTTAAAAGCGGAAGAGCGGTTTGAAATTGCCAAAAAGATCATAAAAAAGGCAGAAACCTATGGGATCGCAAAAGAAGACATTATGATTGATTGTCTGACGCTCACTGCGTCTGCGCAGCAAAAAGAGGTTCGGGAGACGCTCCGGGCAATGAAAATGGTCAAAAAGCTGGGGGTTCATACAGTTTTGGGGGTCTCAAATGTTTCATTTGGGCTGCCCAATCGTCCTCTGTTAAATCGTACGTTCCTAACCCTTGCCATGGAAGCGGGACTGGATCTTCCGATTATCAATCCTCTGGATTCAGAGCTGATGGGAACCATTGATGCATTTCATGTACTGTTCTGTCAGGATGTGGACAGTCAGACCTATATTGAACATCAGTCTGAGGCAGTGGTGAGCCAGGCGAATGCTCCGGCGGCGGTATTTTCCCTAAAGGATATCATTGTTCATGGGCTGAAGGACGAAGTGGCGCAGGCGGCAAGGAAAGAACTGGAGAGCAGGAAACCACTGGAAGTTGTCAATGAGGTCATCATTCTGGCGCTGAATACCGTAGGAGCAGAATATGAAAAAGGGAAGGTTTTTCTTCCGCAGCTGATCCAGTCGGCAGAGACGACCAAAAAGGCTTTTGAGGTGATTAAAGAATCCTTTGCCGCCTCCGATGGAGAAGAAAAAGGACCAATCTTAATCGCAACTGTGGAAGGGGATATCCATGATATCGGAAAAAACATCGTGAAGGTAGTTATGGAAAGCTATGGATATCGTGTGATTGATCTCGGAAAGGATGTAAAGGTGGAGGCCGTGGTGGAGGCATGGAAGGAATATCAGCCGAAAGCCATTGGATTAAGCGCTCTGATGACAACCACTGTGGTGTCTATGGAACGGACCATACAGGCATTGAAAAACGAGGGGTGTGAGGTGCCAATCTGGGTCGGCGGTGCAGTATTAACAGAGGATATTGCAAAAAATATCGGGGCAGATTATTATGCCGAAGACGCGATGGCGTCAGTTACTTTATTGGAAAAAGTGTTTGGAGAACAATAGAGAGAAACGTAAAATGCATCTTAAAAGAAGAATTGTAGCTGTCTGCAGTTCTTCTTTTTATTGTTTTTTGTATGCATAAATTTGACAACAACAGGGCAAAATGCTATAGTATAGAAAGGATTATACAGAATTATTAGAAAATTCTGTATATGAAAGAGGTGAATGATATGACACAGTTAGACCTGCAAAGAGTTCGTCAGTCAATTAAAGGGCAGATCGGAAGTAAAATTAAGATTAGCGCAAACAGAGGAAGACATAAATTTGAAACTGCAAAAGGCGTGATTACAGAAACTTATCCGAATATTTTTTTAGTGGAGTTAGAGGATGAGTCGGGGAAAGATCATAATAAAACCGTGAGTTTCAGCTATCAGGATGTGATCACGAGAGATGTACGTATGATGCTTTTGGAAAATTGAATGAGGAATGCATAGAAACCTCCTTGTCTGAATATATTTGTATATACAGACAGGGAGGAATTTTTATGGACTTTAATAAAAAAGATTTTTATGGAATCGCGGCAAAGGAAAGAAAACAGGTGCAAATTACCATAGATCAGGACTGCAACGTGCCGGATACCAAACCGGATATTGAGAAAATCATACAGACAAAAGGTATGGTAAAAATGCAGGAAACAGAGATGATGGTGGATAAAATTCGCATGAAGGGAGAATTTCATTTTCAGGGGCTGTATGGCGCAAATGATCCGCGGACGTTTCTGGAATCCTTGGAGTACTCGCTTCCTTTTGAAGAATACATACATATGGATGGCGTAATTCCGGCAGATTATGTGAAAGTACAGTATACCATTGACGATATTAATACGGTGCTGATTAATTCTCGGAAATTGAGTATCAGAGTGTTGCTGACTTTTACACTTCAGGTAAATGAAGAGATGAAAGAAGAGGCGATCATTGATATATTTGACGATCGGGTATCGGTATTAAAAAAAGAGATACCGGTGACGGATCTGGTGGTCAGCAAAAAGGATATTGCCAGAATGAAGGAAGATTTGGTACTTCCGGCAAATAAAGCGAATATTTATGAAATTTTGTGGAGTCAGGTGGATTTGGAAAATCTTCAGGGAAAACTTGGCGATCATGCGATTGAAATTCAGGGGGTTATGCATGTTTTTCTATTATATTTAGGAGAGGATGACCAGATGCCGGTTCAGTATTCCAGATGGGAAGTGCCGGTTCATACCGAGCTGGAATGCTATGAATGTGTACCGGGAATGATTGGGCATATCGGATTAAATCTCGGAGGACAGCAGCTGGAAGTCCGACCGGATGTAGATGGAGAAGAACGGGTCATTTCTGTGGATGTCACCATTGACTGCGATATAAAAATCTATGAAGATCAGATGCTTTCTTACGTCGATGACGGCTATACAATGGAGGCGGCATTGATTCCGGAATATCGGACATTTGACTTTGAGACACTGATCGGAAAGAATCAGGCGATTATGAAGGCTGCAAAGAAATTTCCAATGGAGCAGGAATCTGGAAAACTTTTGCAGGTGCTGTCGGTGAAAGGAAGCGTGACTGTTGACGATATTGAAATAACCGATCAGGGATTATCGGTAGAGGGTGTCTGGATGGCAGATGTTTTATACTTATCCACGGAAGATCAAATGCCGGTTATGAGTGAATCGTACATGGAGCCTTTTTCTTTTTTTATAGAGGCGAAAGGACTGACCGGGGAAGACGATTATCAGTTGGATGTGCGTCTGGATCAGATGACGGGAGTACCGACAGAAGGAGAGGAGATTGAAATTCGGGTATCGGTGGTTTTTGATTTTATTTCGTTCCGAAAAACAAGACAGAGAATCATGGTTGATATGAAGGAAGAATCACTGGATTATGAGAAAATACAAAAAATACCGGGAATTGTCGGATATGTGGCAAAAGACGGAGATACTCTTTGGTCTATTGCCAAAGCGTATTTTACTACGGTAGAAAGTATTCGGGAACAAAATGAAGGAATTGAGGAAGTGAATCCGGGGGATAAACTTTTGATTGTCAAGGAAATGGGGCGTAATTTATAAATTAAGGATTGCATTTTTTTCAGAACAATATTATAATATTTTGTATACAAGAACATGAGAGACAGAAGCGGTCTGTCTTTTCGTGTGTCTTAAGGCAAAGGAGTATCTATGAATCATATTGTTCGAAAAGCATATGGGAAAATTAATCTTGGTCTGGATGTGATCCGAAAACGTGAGGACGGGTATCATGAGGTGCGGATGATTATGCAGACGGTGGGTCTTTATGATCTGTTAAAGATGCGAAAAATTGCAGAAGACCGAATTACAATGCATTGCAATCTGTCGTTTCTTCCTGTGGATGAGCGGAATCTTGTATATCGGGCTGTGAAAATCATGAAGGAAACTTACGGGCTGAGAGGCGGAATTGAAATTGATCTTCAGAAGAGGATTCCGGTGGCAGCCGGTATGGCAGGAGGAAGTACTGATTGTGCGGCGGCGCTTCATGGAATGAATGAATTATTCCATTTGGGACTTTCTAAAGAAAAATTATGTGAGATCGGTGTGACTTTGGGCGCGGATGTTCCGTACTGTATCTGGGGAGGGACGGCACTGTCAGAGGGAATTGGAGAGAAACTGACAAAGATTGCACCAATGCCGGACTGTAAAATATTGATTGTGAAACCGGGAATCAGTGTTTCAACCGGGTTTGTATATCAGAATTTAAGATTATCTGAACTTTCAAGTCATCCGGATATTGACGGTATGATAACATGTTTGGAGCAGAAGGATTTGAAGGGGATTTGCGATCGGCTGGAGAATGTTTTAGAGACTGTGACAATTGGGGAATATCCAATCATCAAAAAAATAAAAGATCATTTGAGAAAACAGGGCGCGATGGGAGTATTGATGAGCGGAAGCGGACCGACAATTTTCGGAATTTTTTCAGATACTTCTGCCGCAGAAGCGGCATTGGAATCTTTAAGAGAGATGAAAGACGTAAAGCAGGCCTATGTGGTAAATCCAATACAGTAAGAGAAGCAGGAGGAGAAAACGATGAGCGATAAATTAAAGGTAAATATGAACGAGTATCTGCCACTGAGAGATGTGGTATTTAATACATTGCGGCAGGCAATTATTACCGGGGAATTTGCACCCGGAGAGCGGCTGATGGAGATTGCGCTGGCAAATCGTCTTGGTGTCAGCAGAACGCCGGTGAGAGAGGCAATCCGAAAACTGGAGCTGGAAGGTCTGGTTGTTATGATTCCAAGAAAGGGTGCGGAAGTTGCAAGAATTACGGAAAAAGATTTAAGAGATGTATTGGAGGTTCGCTGCTCTCTGGAAGAATTAGCGGCGGAGTTGGCGGCAGAGCGCATGGATGAGGAAACAAGAGAAAAACTGAAAACAGCGCTGAAAGAATTTGAGGATGCCATTGCATCCGGAGATAACGGCGCAATTGCCGACAGTGATATGGAGTTTCATGATATTATTTTTGACGCTACAGCAAACCCTCGTCTGATTCAGATTATCGGAAATTTAAGAGAGCAGTTTTATCGTTATCGTTTAGAGTATGTAAAAGATGCAGAGTATCATGCGGTGCTTTTAAAAGAGCATCAGGAGTTGGTGAAGGCGATGATCACAGGGAAAAAAGAAGAAGCAAGGGAGATAATGAAAAAGCATATTGTGAATCAGGAGATGACGGTAATTCGCAATATCAAAGAAGAATACTAGAACAATGCATGTATCCAAAGAGAGAACAGAAAGGAAACAGCCGATCAGATGACCGGCTGTTTCTTTTTGTGACTTAAGAATCCGTCAATGTCCGAATCCAGCGGTCTTTTTTTACATAAAGCCACGTCGGAATACATTTGAAAAACTGATCGGAATTTAAAATTGCGACAACTGCGGCAACCGGAAGCTTCCAGACAAAAGCAGCAAGGAAGGACAGCGGCATTACAATTCCCCAGGTGGAAATCAGATTTAAATACATCATATACTTGACATCTCCGCCGCCTTTGATAATTCCAAGGCCGGTTGGCATTTGGTAAGCCATAGCAACCATGATAAATGCCAAAAGAATCAGAATTTGATCTGCCATTCGGTAGGCCGTCGGAGTCAGATTGTACATTTGAAGAAGCGGAGTCCGCAGGAAGAACAGACTGATGCCTAGGATTGTGCCGATCATAAGATAAATTGCCTGAAGCGTGCGGCTGTACTCCTTGATTTTGGACCGGCTGTTTCCTTCTCCGATGGCAGTGCCGATCAGGACGGAGGATGCGGAGGCTTCCCCGATGGTCACAACCTTCAGATATTGAAATAAGGTTGTGGACACAGAGTTTGCGGCAATGGCGTCAGCAGAGAGACGTCCGAGGATTCCGGTCTGAATTGGGGTGGCAATGCTCCAGAGGGTATTGGATACAAAGGAAGGCCATAAAATTTCGCAAAAATGTTTCAAGGTTTTTTTTGTGATATGAAAGAGTTCCCGTCCAAACAGTCTCAGCTTTCGGTCAAAGAACAAAAGATAGCCTGAGATTACAAGCAATTCCAAAATACGGGCGGCAAGCGTTCCCACGGCGGCGCCCCGGCTTCCCATCTCCGGGAATCCGAATTTCCCAAAAATCAGAGTATAGTTAATAGAAACATCTACCACCAGTGATGCAACAGACACTTTCAGCGCAATGGAAACCGTCTCGACACTGCGCAGAGCGGACATCAGGATGGTTGAGAGAACAAACAAAGGATAGGTAAAGCGAATCAGGGAAAGATAAGCGGTACCTTCTCTTAAATAGCTTTCTTTGTCTGTAAAAAGCATCAGGAGTTCTCTGGGATAAGCGCTGGTAATAAAAAAGACGGAAAGGCCGAGAAGAAGCCCCAATAAAATGGCAACTCCGGTCAGACTGCGAATTGGCTTTGGCTGTCGTTTTCCCCAGTATTGGGAACCGATAATAACCAGTGTGTCTCCGATGGCAAGTGTCATTTGCTGAAGCAAAAACTGGATCTGATTGACGGTGGCAGCTCCCGACAAAGCGGGCTGGCTGTAAATGCCCAGCATCAGGTTGTCTGCCATATTGACGCTGTAAGCCACCAGATTTTGAAGTATGACCACAACCATCAGATGAACCAGTGTTTTATAAAATTTTTTATCTCTTGTAAATATCATAGGCAGATCCTCGATTTCTATTTGTCTTGTAATCATTATAAAAGGAGACAAAAAGGAAGTAAATGAATAGTTTTAAAAAAGTTCCGCATAATAAAGAAAAAAGAGAGGCGGATTTTTATGGATCAGTTTCACAGCAGAGAGCACCGGCTCATTGGAAATATTTCAAAAGGTCTTTCCGCAAACATCCGATATGTGGAAGAAGTTATGAAAGATTGTAATGATCTGGTGAAAAAGAAATTTAAAATTGGAAAAAAGAGAAATCTTGAAATGTATCTGGTTTATATTGACGGACTGGTAAATACGGAAATGCTTCAGGAATCCGTCATGAAACCGATGCTTTTGGACCCGCTTCGGGACGCGGAGCAAGCCATTGATCAATGGGTTATTGAAAATGCAGATTGGAAGTGGATCTCCACAATGGAGGAAGCGATGACTGCGGTGCTCTCAGGGAATACCGTTATTTTTTTCGATGGAATGGAGCAGGCGCTGTTGATATCCAGCAAATTTTTTCCGACCAGGGGAGTGCAGACGGCAGATCAGGAAGTAGCCATGGTTGGTCCGAAGGACAGCTTTAATGAAAGTCTGAGAACGAATACTGCGTTGATTCGGAGAAGAATCAGGGATACGAGACTAAAGGTTTTACAAAAGCAGGTGGGGACCAGGAGCAAGACAGATTACGCACTGATGTATATAGAGGATCTTGTAAAAGAGGATGTGTTAAAAACCATTCAGAAGCAGCTGGACAAAATCTGTGTGGATGGGGTGTTTGACAGTGGAATGCTGCAGCAGTTTTTAGAGAGGAACAGCAAAACGCCATTTCCCATTTACCAGCTGACCCAGAGACCGGATAAAACGGCTTCCGCTCTGATGGAAGGCAGAATTGCCGTTGTTGTGGATAATTCTCCGATGGTCTTATTGCTTCCGGTGACAATGAATGTTTTTTTTCAGGCAAGTGATGATTACTATAATCGATGGGAGACGGCAACGTTTGCAAGAATTTTGAGATATTTTGCCGCGTTTCTTGCAGTAGGGCTTCCCGGATTTTATGTGGCAATTGCCAGTTTCCATCCTGAAGTTTTGCCAACGTCTTTTCTTCTGGCACTGATTTCTGCAAGAGGGGGGGTTCCTTTTCCCGTTGTCGTGGAAGTTCTGTTGATGGAATTGTCCTTTGAACTGTTGAGAGAAGCCGGGATTCGTCTCCCGGGGCAGCTGGGGGGAACCATCGGTGTTGTTGGAGGATTAATTGTAGGACAGGCGGCAGTGGACGCTCACCTGGTCAGTACAATTGTTGTGATCGTTGTGGCGCTAACTGCCATTGCCACATTTTCCATTCCCAATGAGATTTTTAACAGTGCGTTTCGGCTGATGAAATTTTTTCTGATTCTGATGTGTGCAGTTTGGGGATTGTATGGGTTCTTTTTGGGATTTCTGGGAGTGTTCATTCATCTGTTCTGTCTGGAAAATTATGGGGTTCCCTATATGTATCCGGCAGCAAGCCAAGGGAGAGAGAAAAAAACAGGATTTCAGGATTTTGTAATACGAGCTCCTCTGCAGACTATGAAATACCGTCCGGAATTTACTAAGAAAGGGGCAAGAATCCGGCAAAAGGAGGAACGGGATGAAAACTAATTTGCAAAAAATTACGCAAAGGCAGGGCAATCGTATATTTATTTTGGAGACATTCTCTGCGGCGGCAATGTTTCTGCCGCAGATTGCTCTGCAGGGTGCTTATGGATGCGGTCTGATTACAGTTATAACGGCTTGTATTCTGGCGGGAGGGTATCTTTTGGTGACTGCAAAGACCGCAAAAGGAATTTCCGTAGAACAAGTATTAAGAAAGTATCCGTGGGTAACGTTTTTTTATTACCTTCGATTTTGGATTAACGCAGCATTTTTTTATATGTGCATTGTCTCTTTGGCTCGACAGTATCTTATGCCGGGAAGATCCGGATATCTGATCGGGCTGCCGTTGGTACTTCTGGCTTATCAGATGAATCGTGGAGGCCTTGGCAAACGGGGGCGTGTCATGGAGGGGATTTTCTGGTTTGTCCTTCTTCCCGTAATTTTTGTTTTATTATTAAGCGTGGGAAATTTATCGTTGGATCAGCTTGTCATTGACCAGTGGGATTGGAAAATGTGGATGCAGGGGAGTTTTCTTTTGCTGGCGCTGCTGCACCCCATTGAATTGGTTTGGTTTTACCGTGGAGATATGAGACAGGGAGACATGAAATTAGGCTCTCTTTTTGGTCTGACCATTTTATTTGTGGGTATTTTTGTTGTGACGGTGGGCTCACTGGGAAGAAAGCTGACGTTATTTGACGAGAATCCGGTAATGTCTATGGCTCAGGGAGCCGCAATGCCGGGAGGCTTAATGGCGCGGCTGGATATTTTTTTAATTGCATTTTGGATTGTAGGCGTCTTTTGTGTTTTTAGCGGGTATTTATTTTATGCCAATGAGAGTGTAAAACATGCGTTTCCCAAGGGGAGAATCGTTGGTGTTATTTTATCCTACGGAGGTATTTTTGCACTGACAAAATGGCTGGCAGAAAGCCGAGAACTGTTTCATCAATATTTTTATCCGTTGATCTATGGAAATCTGGCGGCAGGGCTGATACTTCCGATTACTTTATTTTGGCTTGTGAGAAGGAGGAACCATGGGAACGCTTAGGAAAATTACAGCAGGGATTCTTGTGATGATTTTGGCGATTGGCGCATCCGGCTGCAAAAAGCAGCCGGATATTGAGGACAGCTGCTTTATCTTGGCGATGGGATTTGAAAAAATCAATCAAAAAAAGTATTTAATACGCTATTCTTATGCAGACTTTGATGGGGAGGGAAGCAATATGGGAACGAAGGTTCCTTCCAAATCCATTACATTTCTGGCAGATTCCCTGAAGGACGCAAATCGGCTTTGGCAGAAATATCAGGCAAAACAGTTAAATTTCGGACATTTAAAGGTAGTGGTTTTCGGAAATAATCAGACAGACTGGAAGATTGTACAGGAATTGCTGCGATATCCTCATATTGCAAAATCCGTGTTTGTATTAAAAACGAAAAAAGAAATACAGGAAGTATTTTCCAGAGAAAAAAATCTTCCGATCTCTTTTGGGGAATATATGGCGCAAACCATTGAAAATTCGGAGAAAATCAGAGAACCAAAGAATCTTACTCTGGGAAGAATCATGTATTGACTTCCGGTGCGGTCGATGATAGTATTGAAATACTAACAGGATCTTGTAGATAAAACAGTGATCATACACTATATATTGTATGATACGACGGATCAGAGAACGAGCGGGAAGGAAAGGAAATTGTATGATTCGAGTGATAAAAAAAGATGGAACAAGAGAAGATTTTAATGTACAAAAGGTTGTGGTAGCGGTGAACAAATCGGCGTACCGCGCTCTTGTAACATTCACAGAGGAAGAACTTGATTTTATTTGTCAATTTGTGACAGAGAAGGTAAATCGCATGCAGAAAGAGGAAGTTACGATTTCCGATATGCATAATGTGGTAGAAAGAGCCCTGGAACAGACCAATCCACTGGTTGCAAAAAGTTATAGAGATTACCGCAATTATAAGCAGGATTTCGTACAGATGCTGGATGAGGTGTATAAAAAGAGTCAATCCATTATGTACATTGGAGATAAAGAGAACAGCAATACGGACAGTGCGTTGGTATCCACAAAAAGAAGTCTCATTTTTAATGAGCTGAACAAAGAATTGTATAAGAAATTTTTTCTGACCACAGAAGAAATTCAGGCGTGCAGGGACGGTTATATTTACATCCATGATATGTCTGCGAGAAGAGACACAATGAATTGCTGTCTGTTCAATGTGGAGGAAGTTTTAAAAGGCGGCTTTGAGATGGGAAATCTCTGGTATAATGAGCCCAAAACACTGGACGTTGCGTTTGATGTGATTGGAGATATTGTACTGAGTGCGGCAAGTCAGCAATACGGCGGGTTTACTGTGCCGAATATTGAATTGATTTTAGAACCGTATGCGGAAAAATCTTATCAGAGATCCAAAGAGCGCTATGAGGCAATGGGATTGGAAAAAGAACGGGCGGACGAGGAAGCCCTGAAGGACGTGGAGCGGGAATTTACGCAGGGATTTCAGGGGCTTGAATATAAGTTTAACAGTGTATCGTCAAGCCGCGGAGATTATCCGTTTATAACAATGACGGCAGGTACGGGAACCGGCAGATTTGCAAAAATGGCTTCCATTGCTCTGCTGGATGTGCGCAGAAAAGGTCAGGGAAAAGAAGGACATAGAAAACCGGTTTTGTTTCCGAAAATTGTATTTTTATATGATGAGAAGCTTCATGGACCGGGCGGAGAACTGGAAGACGTATTTGAGGCGGGTATCCGCTGTTCCAGAAAGACGATGTACCCGGACTGGCTGAGCCTGACAGGGGAAGGATACATTGCAGATATGTACAAAAGATATGGAAAGATTATCAGCCCGATGGGATGCCGCGCTTTTCTGTCTCCATGGTATGAAAACGGAGGAATGAAGCCGGCAGATGAGGACGATGTTCCGGTATTTGTGGGACGTTTTAATATCGGGGCGGTCAGTTTGCATCTTCCGATGATTTATGCAAAGTCAAAGCAGGAAAACAGAGATTTTCACGAGGTTTTGGATTATTATTTAAATCTGATTCGCCAGCTTCACATTCGTACCTATGAGTATCTGGGAGAGATGAAAGCTTCTACCAATCCTCTGGCATATTGCGAGGGAGGTTTTTTCGGAGGACATTTAAATCTGCAGGATAAAATTAAACCTCTTTTGAAAACGGCAACAGCGTCCTTTGGAATTACAGCGCTCAATGAACTTCAGCAGCTTTATAACCATAAATCTTTGTCGGAAGATGGGGAGTTTGCTCTGGAAACCTTACGCTATATTAATGAAAAGGTTGCGCAGTTTAAGGAAGAAGACGGGAATCTTTATGCGATTTACGGAACGCCGGCAGAGAATCTATGCGGCTTACAGGTAAAACAGTTCCGAAAAAAATATGGAATTGTGGAAAACGTATCCGACCGTGAATATGTCAGCAATTCCTTTCACTGCCATGTGACAGAGGATATCACTCCGATTGAAAAACAAAATCTGGAAGGAAGATTTTGGGAACTTTGCAACGGAGGAAAGATTCAGTATGTAAAGTATCCGATTGATTATAATGAACAGGCGGTAAAAACTTTGGTGCGCCGGGCAATGGATCTTGGATATTATGAGGGGGTTAATTTGTCTCTGGCTTACTGCGATGACTGTGGTCATGAGGAACTGGAGATGGATGTTTGCCCGAAATGCGGAAGCCGCAATCTGACAAAAATTGACCGTATGAATGGGTATCTGTCCTATTCCAGAGTCAAAGGGGATACTCGGTTAAACGATGCAAAGATGGCGGAGATTGCGGAAAGGAAATCTATGTAAAATGCGTTATCATAATATTACCAAAGATGATATGTTAAATGGCGACGGGCTTAGGGTCGTGCTCTGGGTATCCGGCTGTACTCATAAATGCAAAAATTGTCATAATCCGGAAACATGGGATATCTGCGGTGGTCTTGTCTTTGACCGGGAGGCAAAAAAGGAAGTATTTTCGGAACTTTCCAAGCCCTACATTTCCGGTATTACCTTAAGCGGCGGAGATCCTCTGCATCCTGCCAATTACTCTGAGGTTACAGAATTAATAAGAGAAATCAAGCAATGTTTTCCGAAGAAAACCATTTGGCTGTACACAGGATTCCTCTGGGAAGAAATACATACGCTGGAAGCGGTGCAGATGGCTGATGTTTTGGTAGACGGACCATACAAAGAAGAGCTCAGAGATACGAAACTTCATTGGAGAGGAAGCAGCAATCAGAGAGTGATTGGGGTCAGGGAATCGTTAGAGAAACATCAGGTGATTTTGCATTGCAGTTAAAAGCGCTATTGTTTTTTTAGAGTTCTTTAGAAATTGTTTAGAAAATTTTATTTTTCGTCTATTGTATCAACGGAGGATTTTGATATACTAAAGACATAGTTTTTCATATATTTTTAATCCTCTCTTTTCATTTGATAAAGGAATCCCGCTGGAAACAGCGGGATTTTCTGTTTTGCCCAAATGTTTTTTGTATGATAAAATGATGAAACGGAGGTCTGCTATGTTTGATATTCAGGAAGAATTGAAAAAACTTCCGGCAAAGCCGGGAGTCTATCTAATGCATAATCAAAAAGATGAAATTATATATGTAGGAAAGGCGATTAAATTGTGTAATCGCGTGCGTCAGTATTTTCAGGACAGCCGTAATTTATCGGTTAAAATTCAGCATATGGTAAAAAATATAGCATATTTTGAATATATTATTACAGATTCCGAGCTGGAAGCATTGATTCTTGAAAATAATTTAATTAAGGAACATCGTCCCAAATATAATACGATGCTCAAAGATGATAAAGGGTATCCTTATATTAAAGTGACGGTCCATGAGGAGTTTCCGAGGATTTTTCTGGCAAGAAAAATGAAACAGGACGGAGGTAAATATTTTGGTCCTTATACAAGTGCCGGAGCGGTGAATGACACCATTGAGCTTTTGCGCAAAATTTTTAAAATTCGCACCTGCCATCGGAAACTGCCAAAGGATATAGGAAAAGATCGGCCGTGCCTTTACTATCAGATCAAGCAATGCGGCGCCCCCTGCCAAGGCTATATTTCCAAAGAACAATATGGAGAACAGATAGAAAAAGCAATGCGGTTTTTAAACGGAAACTATCAGGAAGTAGCCAGTCAATTAAAACAAAAGATGGGAAAAGCTTCGGAGGCATTGGAATTTGAGAAGGCAATGGAATATCGGGATCTGTTAAAGAGCATTGAAAAAATTATGGACCGGCAAAAAATTAATACCTTTGGATTTGAGGATCGAGATATAATTGCAATGGCAAGAGATCAGAAAGATTCGGTAGTATCAATTTTCTTTATTCGTCAGGGAAAACTGTTGGGGCGAGAACATTTTCATATGGAGGCGGATGAGGAAACCTCAAAAGAGGAAATTCTGGAGGCGTTTGTGAAGCAGTTTTATGCGGGAACGCCATATTTACCGGGGGAAATCTTTCTGGAGTTTGAAATCGAAGAAAAAGAGATGATTGAGCAGTGGCTTGCCAAGAAGAGAGGCGCCAAAGTTTATTTGCGCATACCTGTCCGGGGACAGAAACACCGAATGGTAGAGATGGCAAAAGAAAATGCTGAAAATGTACTGAGAATGGATCGGGAAAAATTAAAGCGTGAAGAAAAAAGAACTGTCGGAGCTGTCAGGGAAATCGAAGAGCTTCTGGGGATCACAGGCCTGAATCGGATGGAAGCGTTCGATATATCCAATATCAGCGGATTTCAAACCGTTGCGTCCATGGTTGTGTTTGAGAAAGGGAAGGCGAGGCGAAGAGATTATCGAAAATTCCGGTTAAAGACCATAGACGGACCGGACGATTACGCCAGTATGGAAGAAGTTCTGACCAGACGATTTGTACATGGACAGAATGAACTGGAAGTGTTGAGGAAAGAAGGAAAAGATGCGGAATTTGGAAGTTTTACAAAATTTCCGGATATTTTGATGATGGATGGAGGAAAAGGTCAGGTAAACATTGCCATGAAAGTTTTGGAGAAGTTAGACCTGAAAATTCCGGTTTGCGGAATGGTAAAAGATGACAATCATAGAACCCGTGGATTGTATTATAATAATGAGGAAATCATTTTTCCAAAAAATAGCGAAGCCTTTTTGCTCGTGACGAGAATTCAGGATGAAGCCCATCGGTTTGCCATTGAGTATCACAGATCTCTTCGTGCAAAAGGGCAGGTGCATTCGGTATTGGATGATATAAAAGGGATCGGACCGAAGCGGCGAAGAGCGCTGATGAAACATTTTAAAGATATTTCGGAGATTCGGATGGCCGGAGTCGAGGATCTTTTGGGAGTTCCGGGGATGAATCGGCGCGTTGCGGAGACAATCTATGAATTTTTTCATGTTTCCGGGGGAAAAAATATGTTAAGATAAATAAGAGTACAGGAGACGTGGTAGAAAGGAAAAGAGGATTATGGAGAAAGAACACAAAGTATCGGTATATGATCTGATCAAAGAATTAAATTTACAGGAAATTCTTCCAGAGATCAATACAAGAGAAATTTATATTACACAGGCAGAAATCAACAGACCTGCATTACAGCTGGCAGGTTTTTATGATCATTTTGCAACCAATCGGGTGCAGATTGTAGGAAGAGCAGAATCTCTTTTCATTGAGCAGATAGAACAAGACGCTGCTGCAGCTGAAACTATTTTTGAAAAATTCATAGGGGCCGGGATTCCGTGTATCGTTTTCTGCAGGGATTTAAGACCAAGCGATCGGATTCTGAAAATTGCCAAAAAGTATAAAGTTCCGATTCTGATTTCGAAGGATGCAACCTCTGAATTTATGGCGGAGGTGATCCGGTGGCTGGGTGTGGTACTGGCGCCGAGTATTTCGATTCACGGAGTTTTGGTGGATGTGTTTGGAGAAGGAATCTTAATTACGGGAGAAAGCGGTATTGGAAAAAGTGAGGCCGCGCTTGAATTGATTCGGAGAGGGCATCGGCTTGTTTCCGATGACGTAGTTGAGATTAAAAGAATCAGCAAGAAGACTTTAATTGGAACCTCTCCGGAGGTCACACGATTTTTCATTGAATTGAGAGGAATCGGAATTATTGATGTAAAAAATTTGTATGGTGTTGAGAGTGTGAAAATGGAGCAGGAGATTGATCTGGTTATTCAATTGGAAGATTGGAACAAAGAAACGGATTATGACCGTCTTGGACTGGAAGAAAAGCATGTGGAATATCTGGGGAATAAAGTGGCTGCACATACGCTTCCGATTCGTCCGGGACGAAATCTGGCAATCATTGTAGAGGCTGCCGCGATTAATCACAGACAGAAAAAGATGGGATATAATGCAGCGGAAGAGCTTTATAAACGTGTTACCGGTCAGATGGAATAGCAGGAGAGACTGTATGAAGCATGTATATGGAGTTGATATTGGCGGAACATCTGTAAAAATCGGACGATTTCGGGAAGATGGAGCGTTAAAGGAAAAATGGGAAATTCCAACGAGAACAGAGGACCATGGAAAAAATATTTTGGGCGATATTGCAGATGTGGTGAAAGCTCATATGGAGAGGAATAAAATTTCAGATCAGGATTTGAAAGGAATCGGCGTTGGCGTTCCAGGCGCAGTGCTGGAGTTTGCCAGAGTTCACGAATGTGTGAATCTTGGATGGGGAAATGTTGACGTAGCGAAGGAACTGTCCGACAGGATGGGATGTCCGGTTCGGGTAACCAACGATGCCAATGCGGCAGCGCTCGGAGAGCTTCGGATGGGAGCGGCGTCGGATTATCGAAGTGCGGTTATGATCACACTTGGAACCGGTGTTGGCGGGGGCATTTTAATTGATGGAAAGATTGTCGATGGAGTTCATGGCTATGGCGGAGAAATCGGACATATGACAGTCGATCCGTGGGATGACCGTGTCTGTAACTGTGGGAAGACAGGATGTCTTGAATTGTATGCCTCTGCGACAGGAATTGTATTTGAAACAAAAAAAGCGTTGAAACAGACTGGGCGGCAGAGCTGTTTAAGAAATGCAGATTCTATCACTGCTAAGAATGTATTTGATGCTGCTAAGGCAGGCGATGTGCTTGCAAAAGAGCAGGTGGCCTCACTGGGACAGAAATTAGCTCTTGCGGCAGGCAATATTGCCTTGATGATTGATCCGGAAATTTTTGTTTTCGGAGGGGGAGTGTCGAAGGCGGGAAAGATTCTTTTGGACGCCGTAGAGGCATCTTATAAGAAATACACCTTTGGGAAAGCGCAAGAAGGCAGATTTGCATTGGCAAGTCTGGGAAATGATGCAGGAATTTATGGTGCAGCCAGTTTGATGTTGTCATAATTTAGAATAGATATGGAGAAAATATGAAGACGATCACAGAGCAGTTAAGAGAAAAAATAGCAGACGATCATATTTTAATGGATGAACCCATGAAGAATCACACAACCTTCCGAATTGGCGGACCGGCAGATTATTTTGTTGTACCGTCTGATTTGGAGGAAATCCGGCATGCCTGCAAAATTGCCAGAGAACATGGCCTTGCATTCTTTGTACTTGGCAATGGCAGTAATCTTTTGGTGGCAGATGACGGAATGGATGGCATGGTTCTTCAAATTTACAAAAATTACAGCGGAATTTCTGTTTGTGGAACGGAGATGAAGATTCAGGCGGGAACTCTTTTAAGTTCAGCATCAAAGGCAGCATTGGCAGAGGAGCTGACCGGATTTGAGTTTGCCGGAGGAATTCCGGGAACCTTTGGAGGGGCCGTTGTGATGAATGCAGGCGCTTATGGCGGTGAGATTGTTCAGGTCTTAAAGGAAGTGACGGTTCTTACAAGAGAAGGGGAAATTAAAACGCTGAAAGCGCAGGAGCTGGAACTGGGGTACCGAACCAGCAACATTTTAAAAAACGGTTACATTGTGCTGGAGGGTGTGATTGCACTGGAACATGGAAATCCGGAAATCATCCGACAGAAGATGGAAGAATATGCTTTGGCAAGAAAGACGAAGCAGCCGTTGGAATATCCAAGCGCAGGAAGTACATTTAAGCGTCCGGAAGGATATTTTGCAGGGAAGCTAATACAGGATGCAGGCTTAAAGGGATATCGAGTCGGAGGTGCTCAGGTTTCTGAAAAGCACAGCGGATTTGTAATTAATCGGGGAGATGCCACAGCGGCAGACGTTATGCAGTTAATTCAGGATGTACAAAATGAGATCAAAGAACAGTTTGGTGTTGCGATCGAGCCGGAGGTTAAACGAGTCGGACGGTTTTAGAAGGAGTTATATGAGATTTGTAATAGTTACAGGAATGTCAGGCGCAGGGAAGAGCAGCGCATTGAAAATGCTGGAGGATATCGGATACTTTTGTGTGGACAACCTTCCGGTGGGACTGATGGATAAATTTGCAGAAATGATGCTGGATCAGACGGCTTCGGTAGAAAATGTGGCGTTGGGAATTGATATTCGCAACGGCCAGAGAATCAGAGAATTGGAGCAAAAATTAAATGAAATTGAGGCTATGGGCATTCAATTTGAAATTCTTTATTTAAACGCCAGCAACCGGATTTTAATCAAGAGATATAAAGAGACAAGAAGGAATCATCCCCTTTCCAGAAACGGGAGAGTTGAGGACGGTATTGCGAAGGAACGGGAAGTTATGAAGTTTCTGCAGGATCAGGCAGATTATGTGATTGATACGAGTCAGCTTTTGACCAGAGAGCTGAAAGAAGAAATTGATCGTATTTATGTCAATGGAGAGAGCGGGGAGCGGTTCCAGATTGCCGTTGTTTCATTTGGGTTTAAGTTTGGAATTCCTGCAGATGTGGATCTCGTATTTGACGTGCGATTTTTGCCGAATCCATTTTATGATTTAGAGCTTCGGCCGCTGACAGGAAACGATAAAGCAATTCAGGATTTTGTAATGGGGCATGAAGAGGCAGCCAAATTTTTGGAAAAATTGCAGGGAATGCTGAAATTCCTCATTCCCAATTATATTAAAGAGGGAAAGTACAATCTGGTGATCGGAATCGGATGCACCGGGGGAAAACATCGGTCTGTTACCATTGCCAATGCTCTGACAGAAAAATTAAATGAATTGCCATATTCTGTGAAAACTGAGCATAGAGATATAACGAGGTAGGAGATGTCATTTTCAAGCAATATCAAAGAAGAATTATCCAGAAATGAAACCGGCGCCAGACATTGTAAGATTGCTGAAATCGCAGGATTTTTAAAGTTTGGTGGCGAAGTCATTCGGGAAAATGAAAATTATAAAATTCAGATTCATACGGAGACGGTATCTGCCGCGAAACGCTTTTATACACTGGTGAAAGATGTGTTTCATATTCAGGCAAATATTCAAGTCGGGCGCAGTGATTTTCTGAAAAGGAGTCGAAATTATACAATTAGTGTTGACAAGCATCCTGATTGTGTTTTAATATTGAAGGCAGTGAAACTTATAGAACCCGGTGCGTTTGGAATCATCTTGCAAAATACATGTTGTAAGAGAGCATATATC
The DNA here is from genome assembly GCA_905213305.1 of uncultured Anaerostipes sp. GTDB lineage: Bacteria > Bacillota > Clostridia > Lachnospirales > Lachnospiraceae > Anaerostipes. The sequence goes on along the minus strand of CAJMHU010000006.1, from coordinate 29,951 downwards.
CGTGGAGCTTTTCAGGCAGCAGGTTCCATGAGTGATCCGGAGAAGAATTATCACTTTGAAGTGGTGTCCACAGATGAAGAAATAGCAAATCAGTTAAAAGATGTCTTGAATTTTTTTGAATTAGATGCTAAAATTGTTTTGCGGAAAAAATATTACGTCGTGTACATGAAAGAGGGCTCCAAAATTGTGGATGTCCTGAATGTGATGGAGGCGCATGTTGCTTTGATGGAACTGGAGAATGTCAGGATTCTCAAAGAGATGCGCAATAAAGTCAATCGTCGTGTGAATTGTGAGACTGCCAATATTCACAAAACAGTTTCAGCGGCGGTAAAGCAGGCAGAAGATATTCGGTACATTGATGAACATAAGGGTCTTCGTTTTCTGGATCAGGGCTTACAAGATATTGCTTATTTGCGTTTGGAGCATCCCGAAGCTACCTTAAAAGAGCTGGGGAGCATGCTGGATCCGCCCGTAGGGAAATCCGGTGTGAATCATCGCTTGAAAAAGATAAGCAGGATGGCAGAAGAGATGAGATTAGGAGGAAAAGAATGATTTCAAAAAATGTTCGAGTAGAAGCAGCATTAAAGGAAGAAGACCGACCAGTAGCATTTCTCGTACAGATGGCAAGCCAGTTTGAGAGTAAAATTTTATTTGAGACTGGGAATAAGCAAGTGAATGTAAAGAGCATGATGGGAATGATGAGTCTGAGATTATATCAAATTGAAGATTTGACCGTCGTTGCAGATGGAGTTGACGAAGAAGAAGCCGTCAGCCAGATTGAACAATATCTTACAAAAGGAGCATAGATTTATCTGTGCTTTCAAATATGCCGAAATAGCTCAGTTGGTAGAGCACTTCACTCGTAATGAAGGGGTCGCCGGTTCAAGTCCGGTTTTCGGCTTTTAATGGCAGTATCGTTTGGCAAGGTACAGTGAAGGAAAAAGCATCCGCGATGGATGCTTCTTTTTTGTGATAGCAATGGGCCAAGATCCGGGCTTGCCCGAGACCTTGGCGACCGCTTGCAATTCCGGAATGTGCCTTTTGGCAATTATGGGTGGAGAATAGAAATGAAGAAACAACGCATTTTATATCTTGAGTTTATTCGGATCATGGCTATTTTATTGGTATGTTTGAATCACATATCATCACAGGAAATTCGAGCGTCTGCTTTTTGGAGCCAGAGATGGCAAGTTTGTCATTTTTTTAATATTTTGGTTTCTTCTTGGCCGGTAATGCTATTTCTGATGATTACTGGAATTTTTCTATTGAATCCGGAAAAGGATCTTCCTTTCAAAAAAATTTTCGGGCAGTATATTCCAAGAATGTTAATTGCGATTATTGTAATGATTCCTGTGTTTGATCTATGCCATTCCATTTTTTATCGTCATACATTTTCTGTTTCTTTTTCAGACATAAAGCATGCATTGCATACACTGTTGGTCAGTGACGGAAACGTGGTTTATTGGTATCTCTACTTAATGATTGGGCTTTATCTAATACTTCCGTTTTTACGTTTGTTGGTAAAACAGATGAATCAATCTATGTATTTATATTTGCTGCTGCTTTTATTTGTTACAAACTGTATGATACCATTTGCCAATGCGTTGGGAATTCAGCCGATTTCTTATATGAATCATTTTTTATCCTGTTTAAAATTAACTGGCTTTTTGAAATATGGAGGTTTTCTTCTTGCGGGATGGTATATTTATAGATATCCGTTAAAACGCTTCTATCGTTGTATGATTTATGTAGCGGGTATTTTTTCGATGACTGTGACGGTGTTTCTTGCAAGGACCGCTAGTTTTGATTCTGGAACATGGAATGAGCTCTGGACAGACGATTTTGCACCGGGAATTGTTCTTGCGGGGACTGCGGTTTTTGTACTGCTCGTTCAGGTTGGGCAGTCCGGTATTATTCAGAAATTTGAGAACTTTATTATGATTGGAGGACAGCTTACATTCGGCGTTTATCTGATTCATAATATCATCATTCATTTTTTCGTTTCCAGAGATATGGTTGGATCAGGGAATCCAATTCTGGAAATTCCAGTTCTTTCTTTTCTGGTACTTGGCAGTTCTGCCTTGATTGTATATTTTTTAAGAAAGCTCAAGTTCATACGGTATTGGATGTAAAACTCTATGTTTAGAAAAGGGAAGGAAATGTCGCTTAGGATCAATTCCTTCCCTTAAAACATCAATGGCTTAACAATCCGGAAGCTTTTCCGGCTTTTTATGACACTTTTCTACAAGAGGAACTACCATTTCCAACTTGGATTTTAAAACCACTTCCAGATTGGTGATCTTTTCGACCATACTTTCGACGGATTTATTGATTTCAATTAAATCCTTGTGACTGCAGTCAATGGAAATTGCTTTTTGGAGCTTTTTACCTTCTGCGTTGAGAATATGAGAAATCGATGTTTCTTCCAAAGCAATGGATTGCATAAGAGAGGCAGCAGCACAGCATTTATCAATGTTTGTGCACTCAATTTTTGGCATACTCATAAGTCAGGTCTCCTTTTACCTTTGATATAAAGTATGACGAAAAGAAAAAGATGTTAATTATCGCAATCACAAAAAACCGGTTTTGACTTTAGATCAAAACCGGTGTAACTTTGCAGTTAGTCGTCTCTTTCCACTCGGACATAGACTACTTTTTTTATTTTTTTATTGGCTTTTGCGCGGATCGTAATTTTGGCTTTTCCAGGGCGTTTTCCGTACACTTTTCCTTTTTTTACTCGAATATAACGAGATCCGGAAACCTTGTAAGACAAACTGCGTTTTTTATACTTTCCGCCAACCAGTCGTGCCTCAAGATCTTCCCATTCTCCCTGATCAACCTCCACGTGTTTGTCATCTACGACAATTTTAGCTTTTCCATAGCGTTTTACCTTGATTTTGCAGGTTTTTTTGATCTTGGTTCCGGGGATATAGCAGGTAATATATGCAGTGCCGGCTTTCTTGGCGATGAAATCCATATCATCTCCGGTGCGGTCCCGGTCTTCAAAGGCAACAATTTTAGAATTGCTTGTTTTCCAGCGGAGTCGATCATCATCAAAATTGGATGCATAAGCACGAAGCTTAAATTTACTTCCGATTTTTACTGTGCGGGAAGTATAATTTAATTTTCGGATGCGTGCTGATTTACGCTTTGTTACAGTAACCTTACAGGTTTTTTGAACCTTAGTTCCGGGGATATAGCAGGTAATATATGCGGTGCCCGCGCTTCGAGCTTTAAACTCCATTTCGTCACCGGTTCGGTCATCATCATCAAAAGCAACTACTTTGGAATTGCTTGTTTTCCAGTGAAGATAGTCGTCATCGAAATCGTAAGGAGAGGCGTAGGCACGGAGTTCAAATTCACTGCCTGACTTTACGGTTCTGGAGGAATAATTTAATTTGACAATGTTGGTTGGCTTGGGGTCATCATCCGCAAATGCAGTTGTTGGAATGGCTGCAGTGAACAATAGGATGGTGCATAATAGAAAAGCAAGTTGTTGTTTCATCTTTTTCATAATGGATCTCCTTTCCTGAAATACAGCATCGTTTAATCGTCGATGCCGAATTTATTTTCTAGTGCATCTTCTGCAAGGTCTAACTTGTTTTCCAGTTTTTCGATGGAACGTTCCCTTTTTTTGTATTCATCAAAACTCATGGAACCGGATTCATAAGAATGTTCAAAAGTATCTTCCAGTGAATCCAAATCGTTTTCAATGGAATCTAACTCCTGTTTCAGAGCATAAAAACGTTTGTGGTTGGTGGAACTGTCGGAGCTGGTTTTTGCATTGTTTACTTTTTTTGTTACCTTATTGATTCTGGATTCATAAGAGGAAAAATCGTAATCAGCTTCGGCTTTTGCAGTTGTACCGGTATCGGTCGATGTTTCGCTGCTGTCATCCGTTTCTGTTTTCTCAGTGGATGCGATTTCCTGTGTTGTAGTTGCCTCGGAGGACGACTCTTTTGGATTAGAGCATGCAGCGAGGGAAATGACAGCAGTTACAGATAATATAAAGAATAAAAGTTTTTTTCTCATAAGAAATTCTCCTTTCTGTTGTTGGTTCTTTGTTTTTTTGTTATCCTTATTATAATGCCCGAAGATTAAAGAAAAATTAAAGAATGAAAAATTTTTAAAATTTCTGTCCTTGTATATCGGAAATTACAAGAGACAGTAAAAAGAGCAAATTCATTTGGTTAAGGAAGAAGGTAGATCTAGATGTGTGAGATAACATTAAGGGAGTTTCGAGAAACAGATTTGGAGGAGGCAGAGTCGATTCTGGAGTCTGCGTGGAACTATAGGAAAGTGTGCAGTGAGGAGATCGCCAAAAAAGTATCCAAAGCATTTTTATATGGCTGTCTTGCGAACCAGACCTTTGCGAAAGTTGCGGTGTGGCAAGGAAGGGTTGTTGGTATTATTATGGCAAAAAAAGTCAAAGGATTTCGGCGCCCCCGGAAATATCGACGAAAAGAACTATTGTATACAGCAGATCTTTTGCGTACCCGAGAGGGAAGAGAGGCGGCTTTTCTGTTTCTAAGTGATCATCGGATGAATGACCGGCTGTTAAAGAGAAGCGGAAGACAATATCAGGCGGAACTTGCATTGTTTGCAGTATCCAATGAAGCACAGGGAAAAGGAGTTGGAAAACGATTGTTTTCTTCTGCTCTGGATTATATGAAAAAGCAGGGGGTGGAACAATATTATCTGTTTACGGATACTACATGCAACTATCAGTTTTATGATGCCCGGGGAATGATTCAAAGATGCAGAGAATCTGAAAGCTTTCAGATCAAGGGGAAGCGTCAAAAAGAAACATTCTTCTTATATGAGAGTGAAATTTAAAAGAATTTTGACCGCGAAATTCATATGTATTATAATAATTTATTATGAGATTATTGGTTGTTGAAGATGAAAAAGATTTAAGAGAAATATTAAAAAAGCGATTGACCAGGGAACATTACAGCGTTGATGCATGTGGTGACGGTCTGGAAGCAGAAGATTATCTTGCGATGACAGAGTATGATGGGGTAATTCTGGATATTATGTTGCCGGGAAAGGATGGATTTTCAATTCTAAAAGAAATGCGAAAAAAGGGCATGGATACTCCAGTGCTGCTGTTAACTGCCAGAGACGGAATTGAGGATCGTGTGACAGGATTAGATTTGGGCGCGGATGATTATCTGATCAAACCATTTGCCTTCCGGGAACTGCTGGCGAGAATCCGGGTAATGATGCGGAGAAAACCGCAGTTTACCTCCAATCAGCTTCAAGTAGAGGATCTGATTTTAGACCGTGATACCCGACAAGTCTGGAGAGGTGGAAAGGAGATTAAGCTTTCCGGCAAGGAATTTATGGTTTTAGAATATTTTATGCGGAATCAGGGCATTGTGCTTTCCAGAAATCAGATTGAACAGAGCGCCTGGGATTTTGAGTTTGAAGGTGGTTCCAATGTAGTGGATGTTTATGTTCGGTATTTGCGCAAGAAAATTGATGAGGGATATGAACGGAAACTATTGCATACAGTTCGGGGAGCGGGATATGTATTAAGAGGTGAGCCATGAAAAAATATTCGATAAAAATTAAGGTGACGCTCTGGTACACAGGAATTGTGGCTATGATTCTCGGAATGATGTTTGCCGCAATGTTAATTTTTGTAAATAAGATTGGACTGAGTTCCACAGAGGAAGAGGTTCAGGGCGCTGTCACCGGTTTTTCAGGGAATATTTTGTTTCAGGACAATACGTTTTATATGGACAGCGATGTAGAATTTTATAACGATGGCGTGATGTTTTGTGTATATGATCAGAATGGACATCTTCTGTATGGAAGTCAGCCGGTAGACTTTCCGTCCGGGACCCGTCTGGAATCTCATAAAGCCAGAGTGGTAGAAAATCGGGGACGGGAGTGGATGATTTATGATGCTGTTTATTCTTATGGAAAAAATCAGGCAGTATGGGTTCGCGGCATCACCTCCATACATAATATGGAACAGTTTATTAAAACAGGAGTGAGACTTGTGATTGTTTTGCTTCCGGCTCTGATTATAATGATTGGATTTGTCGGATATTTTATGATTCGGCGAGCGCTGCAGCCGGTTGATGATATCTGTGAAGAAGCGCAAAAAATCAGCGGAGGCAATGATCTGTCAAGAAGACTGCCCATTCCGAAAGCAAAAGATGAAATGTATCATTTAACACAGAAGTTTAATGAGATGTTTGAAAGGCTCCAGAAATCCTTTGAGGATGAGAAACAGTTTACTGCAGACGTGTCACATGAACTTCGGACGCCGATAGCAGTTTTAATTTCCCAGTGCGAATACCTGCTGGACGATTCAATGCTGACGGTTGAGGAGAAATCAGAGGTTAGAGTTTTATTGGAGCAAAGCAGGAGAATGTCCAAGCTGGTTTCGCAGCTTTTAATGATTGCCAGACAGGAGCAGTCTGTCAGTACGAAAGAGTTCGAGGAAATCGATCTGGGGATGCTGACAGAGATGGTTGCAGAAGAGTTAAAAATAGAAGCAGCAAAAAAGAAGATTCAGATCTACACGCAGATCGAAGAAGGACAGATGATTTATGGAGATCAGACACTGCTGATGAGGATGCTCATGAATCTGATTCAGAATGCTATTTCTTATGGAAAAGAGCAGGGCTCCATATGGATTACAATTGCAGGAGAAAAGGGCAGGATTAGAGGTCAGGTCCGGGATGATGGAATTGGGATTGCACCAGAACATCTGGGAAAAATCTGGAATCGCTTTTATCGTGCAGATAAAAGCAGATCCCGAAAAAATGGAGGAAACGGTTTGGGTCTGTCTATGGTAAAGTGGATTACCAAAGTCCACGGCGGAGAAATTTATGCAGAGAGTCAGGAAGGTGTGGGAACGACCTTTACATTTTGGTTTCCCAAAAATTAGGAATGTGTTAAAATAGGTAATTGTGAAATACAATAAAAGTGAGGAGAAAATTGTGGAAAAGAGAGAAAAATTTTCATCGAGAATCGGATTTATTCTAATTTCCGCCGGATGTGCCGTGGGACTTGGAAATGTATGGAGATTTCCATTTATTACAGGCCAGTACGGAGGGGCCGCTTTTGTGTTGGTTTATTTGTTTTTTCTGATCGTTTTGGGACTGCCGATTTTGATCATGGAATTTTCTGTTGGCAGAGCCAGCCAAAAAAGTATTGCAAGATCTTTTCAGGAACTGGAGCCAAAAGGAAGCAAATGGCATTGGTACAGCTTTATTGGGATGGCAGGGAATTATCTTTTGATGATGTTTTATACGACCGTGACCGGATGGATGCTTTGTTATTTTGTAAAGATGCTCAAAGGTGATTTTATATCGAAAACCCCGCAGCAAATTGAGGGTCTTTTTGGGCAGATGTTGTCAGAGCCTGCAGCACAGATTTTTTGGATGTTAATTGTGGTAGCTATCGGATTTCTGGTATGTTCGATGGGACTGCAAAAGGGTGTGGAAAAGATTACAACGGTGATGATGTCCTGTTTGTTTTTGATTATTATTGTTTTGATTCTTCGCAGTGTAACGCTTAGAGGAGCCGCAAAAGGGTTGGAATTTTATTTAATTCCCAATTTTGAGGCAATGAAAGAACAGGGAATTATGACGGTTGTGTCGGCAGCTATGGGGCAGGCGTTTTTTACTTTGAGTCTTGGAATCGGTGCAATTGCGATTTTTGGAAGTTACATTGACAAAAGCCATCGGCTGACAGGAGAAGCCATAAGCGTGGCGGTGCTTGATACACTGGTGGCTTTGATGGCAGGGCTGGTGATTTTTCCTGCATGTTTTGCTTTCGGTGTCAGTCCGGACAGCGGTCCGAATCTGGTATTTATTACACTACCGAATGTATTTAACGAAATGCCCGTCAGCTGGCTTTGGGGAGCGTTGTTCTTCTTATTTATGAGTTTTGCAGCATTGTCAACGATCATCGCAGTCTTTCAAAATATTCTTTCCTTTGCACAGGACCTGTGGGGATGGAGCTTGAAAAAAGCCATCGCTGTGAATGCAGTGGCCATTGTGATCTTATCTTTGCCCTGCGCATTGGGATTTAATTTGTGGAGCTTCATAGAACCATTGGGTGCCGGAACGACGATTCAGGATCTGGAAGATTTTATTGTCAGTAATAATATCCTGCCTCTGGGTTCTCTGGTATATCTTTTATTTTGTGTGACCAGATATGGATGGGGATGGAAAAACTTTACCCGGGAAGCTAATGCCGGAAAAGGAATTCGCTTTCCGGAATGGACAAGAGTCTATGTGACATACATCCTTCCACTGATTGTACTTTTCATTTTTGTACAAGGATATATTGATAAATTTTTTTAGAGTCCAAAGTTAGCTGGTAAAAAATACATCCCGGAAAACGGAATGGGCACGAGTACTGTGCTAAAATCGTTTTCCGGGATGTTCTTTTTTATTTTGCTGTTGCAGGATGGTCTGTGTTTGCTGACGGATTGTTCTGATTTGTATGTTTTTGAAATAGCTTTTTGAAGCAGGAGACTGCAACCATAAGACCGAGTGCCATAAGAAGCAGTGCGACAATCAACTGAAGTCCGTCAATCATAAATACAAATCCGCCGGTAACAAAGATTTTGGTAAAGATTCCAATAACCGCTTGAATCAGCGCTGTAAATGTAACGATGAGCATAATGCACATCGGAGCATAAAGCATCCAGCCTTTTCGTCCGGTTGTTAATAAAAATACGGACAATGCAATTAGAACTAACGATGCAAGAAGCTGGTTGGCAGCGCCAAAGAGCGGCCAGATATTATTATATCCGCCTAGACACAATAAAAATCCAAAGAACAAGGTGATAACGGTTGCAAAATATTTGTTGGTCAGAAGTCTGCGGATTCCGGTCAAATCAGAGCCGTCTGCGGATTCTCCCAGAAATAGTTCCTGAAAGGACATGCGTCCGATTCTTGCAACAGAATCCAGAGATGTCAGGGCTAATGCAGATACGCACATGGTCATAAAGCAGGTGGCAACATGTTTTGGAATTCCCAGCAATGTTAAGAATCCGGCAACATTTCCGGCAAAAATCTGAAATGGTGTTCCGGAAGGCATTGTTCCGCCCACGGCGGCAGCACCAACAACAACCAGTGCAATAACGCCCAGCAAAGATTCTACCATCATAGAACCATATCCCACGCAGAGCATATCTTTTTCGTTGCGGATGGTTTTGGAGGATGTTCCGGAAGAAACCAGACTATGAAATCCGGAAACAGCTCCGCAGGCAATGGTAATAAAGAGTGTAGGGAATAAGCTTTTCCCGCCAATTTCAAATCCATTGAATGCAGGGAGATTCATTGCCGGATGAGCAATAAACACTCCGAGAACAGCTCCGATAATCATTCCCACCAAAAGGAATGTACTCAAATAATCCCGAGGCTGCATTAAAAGCCACATTGGCATTACAGATGCAAGGAATAAATAGAGCATGACAACGCCAATCCAGACATTTTTATCAAAATATAGAGGAAAAGCGATTCCTGCTGCCAGCATGGCAATCAACAGAATGATACCAACAATAAATTCTGTTTTCTGATTTGGTTTTGCGTGTTTGGTAAACAATCCAAAGAAAATGGCGCCGACAATAAACAGCATGGAAATAGAAGCTGCAGCGGCGTTTGGAGAGCTTTTTGCTCCGGTTGCTGTAAATCCATGAAAGGTTCCGGCTACCATATCAGTAAAGGCTGCGATTACAAGCAGTGTGAACAGCCATGAAAACAGCAGGAACAGTTTTCTTCCGGTTTTTCCGATGTATTTTTCGATGAGCACACCCATAGATTTTCCTTCGTTTTTCACGGAGGCGTATAGTGCGGTAAAATCCTGCACAGCGCCGAAGAAAATACCGCCGATAATCAGCCACAAGAGAACAGGCAACCATCCGAACATGGCAGCAATGATTGGTCCGGTAACAGGTCCGGCGCCTGCAATCGACGAGAATTGATGGGAAAATACCACAAACTTTGGTGTGGGGATATAATCTTCTCCATCTTCATGGGTGTAAGCGGGGGTTTTGGTTTTGGGATCAATACCCCAGGTTTTGGCAAGCCAGCGTCCGTAAAGGACATAGCCGGCAGCCAGTGCAATGATAGCGATGGCTACGATGGTTAAACTATTCATTTTTAATCACTCCTTAAAATTTGTATTGAATTTTTTATTCAAAATACAGCAGAACAAGGGGACAAGCCTGCTTTGACAGACAGAGAACACTTTTCTCCAAAAGCAGCCTTTGCAGAGCGTTTTTATTGGATCAAAAGGGAGGTTTGATGAAATAAAAAACGCCCTCTAAAATGTAAAAACATTTTAGAAGACGAAAATATGTTCCGCGGTACCACTTCTTTTTATTACAATTTATGTAATCTCTCTGTTCACATCATTTAATGTGTCCCCGGATAACGGCAGGATACCGGTCAGGCTTACTAGATAAAAAATTGTTCAGCTGACAGCTCGCAAGGGATACTGTCATAAGTTCTTTGCTGACTTCCACCAACCGGCAGCTCTCTGAAAAAGAAGGTTTACAACAGTGTGTCTTGTTCATTGCATTCTGTATTTTGTTGGCACTTATTGTAATCCTGAATAATTTCAATGTCAATAGAAAATAGTGTATCTTTTTTTGTGCAAGCTTAATCGGATGTCTGAGAGCGGATGAGCACGGAAGATACTTCTTTCAGGTTCATTCCGTTGGAACCCTTAATAAGTACGACGTCATTTTTTTTCAGGTATGATTCCAGAAAATCAATTAGCTCACCATTGGAAGAAAAATAGCGGGTATGCAAAGTCGGGTTTTCCTTCCATGCTTCCTCAATATATGCTTTGGAGAAGTCTCCGGTGACAAATAAATCTGTGACTTTGGTGGAAGCAATAAAATGTCCGATTTTCTGGTGGAATTTGAGAGAATCGGGTCCTAATTCTAACATATCAGATAATACCGCAATTTTTCTTCCGCGGGTTTTATAATCGGAGAGAATGCTTAAACTTGCTTTCATTGAATCAGGGCTTGCATTATAGGCATCATCAATTAAAGTGAAATCACGAATGTGGAGAATTGTCTGGCGCTGACCGGAAAATGTGGATAACTGTTTTTTGATTGTATCCATTGGAGTGTCATAGCGCAGTCCGATGGCAATGGCAGCCAGGGCATTTGCGACATTATGCTTTCCAAGTACATTCAGAGTGATTTCTTCTTTTTGGGTTCCGCGGCAGAACTCAAAAACAGTCTGACCGTTTTTTTCACGGATCTTCTGAGCGCGGTAGGTACAGTCTTTTGCAAAGCCATAAAATTCATAGGGTTTTTTTACATAATCCAGATGTTTGCGAATCATGTCGTTATCGCCGTTTAGTAATAAGATTCCGCTGTCAGAGAGACCATTTTGAATGTCTAATTTTTCCCGGCAAATCTGATCTCTGGATCCCATCATTTCAATGTGAGAAACACCGACGTTGGTGACAACTCCAAGATCAGGGCGGATCATGTTTCCTAAGATTGTAATTTGGCCCGGTTCGCTCATTCCCATTTCTAGGACGCCGATTTCATCCTTGGAAGAGAGGCGGTCTAGCGTGAGCGGAACGCCGACCTGGCTGTTTTGATTGCCTGCGGTTTCAAAGACACGGTATTTTCCTTTTAATACGTGGGCAATCATTTCACGGGTGGTGGTTTTTCCGACGCTTCCGGTAACACCGATGATCGGAAGCGACATTTTGCTGCGGTAATAAGCGGCAATTTGCTGCATCGCTTTTAAGGTATCAGGCACTTTGATATAAGGAGAGTCTCCGGTTGCCTCTTCATGCTCCTGAGTCAGGCAGGCGCCGCCGTTTTTCAGAGCGCTGGAAATAAAAATATGAGCGTCGACGCGTTCTCCGATAATTGGTACAAAGAGAGTATTTTTTCCGACCTCCATGGAATTTGTGCTGATATGATCAATGATCATGGAAGAATCTCCGCACAGCAATGTGCCACTGGTTGCAGTCAGAATATCCTGAATTGTTATATTTTCCATAAAAACCTCGATTCTGTCATTTATTTTTAGCTTCCCGGGGAAGATAAAACAATTATAGCATAAAAAAGAGTGATATGATAAAATTATAAAGAGAATTGCAGGAAAGTTATGTTTTAGTAGGAGACATAGGAGCTATGAGTTTTACACATTTACATGTTCATACAGAATACAGTCTTCTGGATGGATCCAGTAAGATCAAAGAGCTGGTACATCAGGTAAAAGAATTGGGAATGGATAGCATTGCTATCACAGATCACGGCGCGATGTATGGCGTGATTGACTTTTACAAAGCTGCAAAAGCAGAAGGGATTCGACCGATTATCGGCTGTGAGGTTTATGTGACCCGAGGCTCAAGATTTGAGAAGGACAGCCGCCGGGGAGATCACCGGTATTATCATCTGGTGCTGCTGGCAGAGAATGATCTGGGATATCATAATTTAATGAAAATTGTTTCCAGAGGATTTACAGAAGGATTTTATTATAAGCCGCGAGTAGATTATGAAGTGTTGGAGCAGTATAAAGAGGGGGTCATTGCTTTGAGTGCGTGTCTTGCCGGAGAAGTGGCGTCTTATATTCGGGAAGATCAGTACGAGAAGGCGAAAAATGCTGCGATTGGTCTGGAAAATCTGTTTGGGAAGGGAAACTTCTTTCTGGAATTGCAGGATCACGGAATCAGTGAGCAGGCGAAAGTAAATACAGCGCTTTTAAAAATGGCAAAAGAGACCGGAATCGGGTTGGTTGCCACCAACGATATTCATTATACTTTTAAAGAAGATGTGGAGGCGCATGACATTCTTCTCTGCATTCAGACCGGAAAAAAGGTGCAGGATGAAGACCGCATGCGCTATGAAGGAGGTCAGTATTATCTGAAATCACCTCAGGAGATGGAAAAATTATTTCCTTATGCAAAAGAGGCGCTGGAAAATACAGAGAAAATTGCACAAAGATGTAACGTTGAAATTGTTTTTGGGGAACAGAAGGTACCACGATATGAGGTGCCACAGGGGTATACGCCGGTGAGTTATCTCACGCATCTGTGTGAAGAAGGAATCAAGCGCAGGTATGCGTCGGTAACGCAGGAATTAAGGGAACGTTTGGAGTATGAGTTAAGAACCATTGAGAATATGGGATATGTGGATTATTTTCTTATTGTCTGGGATTTTATTCACTATGCCAAGGAGCATGGAATTGCCGTGGGACCGGGAAGAGGTTCTGCTGCGGGAAGTATTGTATCCTACTGCCTGGAGATCACAGATATTGATCCGATTCGTTATCAGCTGTTGTTTGAGCGGTTTCTAAATCCGGAGCGCGTATCAATGCCGGATATTGATGTGGATTTCTGTTATGAGAGAAGACAGGAAGTTATTGATTATGTGGTAGAGAAATACGGAAAGGATCAGGTGGTCCAAATTATTACATTTGGTACCATGGCTGCCAGGGCAGTCATTCGTGATGTTGGACGGGTTTTGGATATTCCGTATGCGAAGGTTGACGGCATTGCGAAGACGATTCCCAATGAGCTGAACATTACCATTGATAAGGCGTTAAGAACCAGCCCTGATTTTAAGAAAATCTATCAGGAGGATGAAGAATCCAAATATTTGATTGATATGTCAAGAAGACTGGAAGGTCTTCCAAGGCATGCATCCATGCATGCCGCAGGGGTTGTAATCGGTAAAACAGCCATTGACGAGTATGTTCCATTGGCGCTCGGGGCTGATAATGCAGTGACAACGCAGTTTACCATGACAACCATCGAAGAGCTGGGGCTGTTAAAGATGGATTTCCTCGGTTTAAGGACTCTGACTGTGATTCGAGATGCGGAACAGATGATACGAAAAAGGATTCCTGAGTTTGATATCCGACAGGCAGATCCGGGAGACCGGAAGGTTTATGAAATGATCGGGAATGGTCATACAGAAGGGGTTTTCCAGTTGGAAAGTTCCGGAATGAAGAGTTTTATGAAGGAATTAAAGCCGCAGAATATGGAAGATATCATTGCCGGAATCTCTTTATACCGGCCGGGACCGATGGATTTTATTCCGAGATATGTGGAAGGAAAAAACCGGACAGAATCCATTCACTACGAATGTCGTGAAATGGAAGAAATTCTGGAGCCTACCTATGGATGTATTGTTTATCAGGAACAGGTAATGCAGATTGTTATGAAGCTTGCCGGCTATACTTTGGGGCGCAGTGATTTGGTGCGGCGCGCAATGTCTAAGAAAAAAGGCGACGTCATGGTGAAAGAACGTCAAAACTTTGTGTATGGAAACGAAGAGGAAAAAATTCCAGGGTGTATAAAAAACGGAATTGATGAAAAGACCGCCAATCAAATCTGGGATGAGATGCTTGATTTTGCCAAATATGCGTTTAATAAATCCCATGCGGCTGCGTATGCGGTGGTTGCCTACCAGACAGCCTATCTGCGGTGTCACTACCCGGTAGAGTTTATGGCGGCGCTTCTAACCTCTGTTTTGGGGAATACTGCCAAGATTGCAGAGTACAGTTATGCCTGCCGGAAGCTTGGGATTAAGATTCTGCCGCCGGACATTAACCGGGGAGAGGGAGCGTTTTCCGTGGACCACGGAAATATCCGGTATGGACTGACGGCAATCAAGAGTCTGGGCAAACCGGTCATTGAGGCGATGATCAAAGAACGCAGAGAGCATGGAAATTATCGGGACTTCAAAGACTTGGTGGAACGTCTTTCCAGCAAGGAAATCAATAAGCGTACCGTAGAAAATCTGATTAAAGCAGGGGCATTGGATTGTTTTGGCGCCACAAGAAAGCAGCAGATGTTCATTTATGCCGGGGTGATTGACAGCATTCAAAGAGAGCGCAAAAATGAGATCGCAGGACAGATGAGTTTGATGGATCTTCTCGGCGAGGAAGAGAAGGCAGAGTTTCAAATAACGTATCCCGAGGTAGGGGAATATGAGAAGGAGCAATTACTTTCTATGGAGAAAGAAGTTCTTGGAATTTATGTCAGCGGTCATCCTCTAGATGACGATATGGAGATGCTGGAGAGGAACGTGACAGCACATACATCTGATTTTTTGATGGATGAGGAGACGAAAAGAACCGCGATTCACGATCAGCAAAGCTGTATTGTAGGCGGAATTATCAGTGAGATAAATGTAAAGCTTACGAGAAAAAATCAGAATATGGCGTTTCTTACACTGGAGGATTTAAGAGGAACGGTGGAGGTTGTGGTCTTCCCGAGACAGTATGGACTGTATCAGTCGCTTTTGCGGGAAGACGCTAAGATTTTTGTGAAAGGTACGTCGCAGATCTCGGAGGAAGAGAGTCGGCTGATTTGTAATCAGGTTCAGCCGTTCGGAGAATTGAAGCAGGAATTGTGGATTCAGTTTGTGGGGAAAGAAGACTTTTTCCGCGAGGAGGAGCAATTAAAAAATTCTTTGAAGGAATATCCGGGGAGTCACCCGGTTGTGATTTACTGCAAACAAGAGAGAGCAGTCAATCGGCTGGGAAGGGATTTTATGATTTCAGCAGACCGGGCTTTGTTTACCCGGTTAGAAACAAAGTATGGGAAAGACAATATTCGTGTCAGATCGTTAGGTTTCTAACAAAGGCTATTGAAAAAATTCGACAAATAGATTAGAATAAAGCCAAGTCAAGAATTGTATGGATTAATAATTGGAGGACATATCAAATGGGAAAACCAAAAATTAAAACAATTGGAGTATTAACAAGCGGCGGAGATGCACCTGCGATGAATGCGGCAGTGCGTGCCGTAACACGAATGGGAATTGAGAGAGGGCTCAAGGTCAAAGGAATCAGAAAAGGTTACAATGGACTTTTGAATGAGGATATCGTAGATCTGACGCCAACAGATACTGCCGACAGTATTTTCCGCGGAGGTACGATTTTGTTCACTGCCCGCTGTGATGAATTTAAGACGGCGGAAGGTCAGAAACGCGGAGCTGAGATTTGTAAAGCTTATGGAATTGAAGGTCTGGTAGTCATCGGAGGAGACGGATCCTTTCAGGGAGCCAGAAAGCTTGCCGAGTTAGGAATTAACACAATCGGTGTTCCGGGAACCATTGATCTTGACATCGGATGTACAGAATATACCATTGGATTTGATACCGCAGTGAATACGGCGATGGAAGCGATTGATAAAATTCGTGATACATCCACATCTCATGAGCGCTGCAGCATCGTAGAGGTTATGGGACGCGGCGCAGGATACATTGCGTTATGGTGCGGAATTGCTACGGGAGCAGAGGATATTCTGATTCCGGAAAGCTTTGATGGAAATCTGCCGAAGGTAGAGCAGCAGATCATTGAGCATTTGCTTCGCAACAGAGCAAAGGGAAAAACTCATCATATGGTTGTCAATGCAGAGGGAGTCGGTCATTCTTACAGCATGGCAAAACGAATTGAATCTGCAACAGGAATCGAAACGAGAGCGACGATTCTCGGACATATGCAGCGTGGAGGAAGCCCGACTGCAAAAGACCGTGTTTATGCCTCTATGATGGGAGCTTACGCAGTAGATTTATTATGTGCAGGGAAAAGCAACCGTGTGGTAGGATATCAGAACGGTAAGTTTATGGATATGGATATCGAGGAAGGACTTGCAATGGAGAAACATATTGATGATTATCAGCTTCAGGTTGCACATTTGTTAGGAAAATAAATAAAAGGAATTTTAGAGCAATCCTGTTTCGTCTCGTTTTGGGATTGCTCTTATGTTTAGGAGAATGATTGTCATGAAAGAATTACGGCCGGTTCAGATTATTTTGCTTGGCTTTTTTCTTACGATTTTAGCAGGATCTGTTCTGCTGGTGCTTCCCATTGCGTCAAAAAGCGGGCAGGTGACGCCATATATTGATGCTTTATTTACAGCGACAACTTCTGTTTGTGTAACAGGACTTGCGGTAGAGGTTACCATGTCCTATTGGAGCAGCTTCGGTCAGGCTGTTATTTTGCTTTTAATTCAAATCGGAGGTCTTGGCGTTATTACAATTTCCATGGGGATGCTGTTTGTCATTGGAAAAAAGATTTCATTGGGAAACCGAATGCTGATTCAGGAATCTCTGGGGCTGAATACAATGTCTGGGCTGATTGGGCTTGTAAGAAAAATATTGATTGGAACTTTTATTGTAGAGGGAATTGGAGTTGCACTTTTTGCAACGCAGTTTATTCCTGAATTTGGATGGAAATATGGAATTTGGGCATCGGTTTTTAATTCAGTATCTGCATTTTGTAATGCGGGAATGGATATTGTAAAGGAAGACAGCCTGCGCAGTTATGTGCTGAATCCTGTCATTAACTTTACGACGATGTTTTTAATTGTGATGGGCGGTTTGGGATTTATCGTCTGGAAGGATCTGTGGGAGGCTTTTAAGAAGGTTGTTTTCAAAAAAGTTTCGGTAAGAAGATCCATTGAGCAGCTGCGTTTTCATACGAAGGTTGTGCTGACTGTTACAGCGTTTTTAATTTTTACCGGAACGTTTTTGATTTTCTTATTTGAATATAAGAATCCCGAAACTATGAAACATCTTCCGCTGCACGGCAAGATTATGGCGTCAATGTTTCAGTCAGTGACCACTCGTACGGCTGGATTTGAAACGCTGGCACAAAATCAGTTGACGGACAGCTCTTCTTTAATTTCAATGATTTTGATGTTTATCGGAGGGTCTCCGACCGGAACGGCAGGAGGCGTTAAAACCATTACGTTTACCATTCTTGTATTTTGTGTGGTTTCAGTGGCAAAACAGGAAGATGGCATCAGCCTGTTTCGGAGAAGAGTTCCTCAAAATCTTGTGCCGAAAGCATTGGCGATTGTTGCGATCAACTTGATAGTTCTGCTGTTTTCCGTCCTAATGCTGCTGATTTTTGATCATGGAAGTTTTATGGACACCTGCTATGAATGTATGTCCGCACTGGGAACAGTGGGACTGACCAAAGGAATGACACCGAATTTGACAGTTGTGGGAAAAATAATTATTATCATTACAATGTACTTTGGCAGAGTGGGACCGATCTCAATGGCGCTGGGATTTTCACAGCGGCGGAAAAAGTTGAAGATGTATCCAGAGCAAGAGTTGATTTTATAAAAATGGAGGTAAATGGAAATGAAGAGATCAGTTGCAGTGCTGGGGCTGGGCAAATTTGGAAGCAGTGTTGCACGAGGGCTGGCGCAAGGCGGGGCAGAGGTTTTGGCTGTGGATAAAAATGAAGAACATGTGAGGGATATTGTGGACGATGTCACTTGTGCTGTCTGTGCTGATATTTCTGATAAAGAAGCTATGAACAGTATTGGGCTGGAGGCGATGGATGCTGTCGTCATCAGTACGGCAGAGCACCTGGATGCCAGCGTTATGGCGTTGATGCTTGTAAAGGAAATCGGAGTTCCTTATATTCTTGCCAAGGCGGATGGAGAGCTGAAGGGTGAGATCTTAAAAAAAGTGGGCGCGGATGAAATTGTTTATCCGGAAGAAGAAATGGGGATGCGGATTGCCAACAATCTTCTGGGAGGAAGCATGACAGATTTATTTGATTTATCTGCCGACACGAGCATTGTAAAGACCTCCGTCCGAAAAGAGTGGGTTGGCAAATCTCTTGCAGAGATTAATTTCCGGGGAAAATATAGAATCAACGTAATCGCAGTGGAAGGAGATGAAGGCGTGGATGGGGCGCCAAATCCATCGGTGCCGTTAAAAGCCGGTGAAAGTTTGGTTTTGATTGGAAGAAAAAAATATTTGGAGAAGCTTCGTTAGGAGAAATATGATTACAACAAATCAGAATAAACAGATCAAACAGATCGTAAAATTAAAAAGAAGCGCAAGGGAACGCAAGAAGCAAGGACTTTTTCTTGTGGAAGGGATTCGCATGTTTCAGGAGATTCCGAAGGACCGGCTTGTCCGGGCTTATGTTTCCGAAACGTTTTACCAGAAGCATTCCAATGTTTTTTCCAGAATAAAACCGGAATTGGTTTCAGAGTCAGTCATGAAAGAAATTTCAGATACAATGACGCCGCAGGGAGTGTTGGGGCTGGTTCAAACGAAGGAATCTGCAATTGAGGACTTGACGGCGAAAAAATGCCCGCTGATTTTGGTGCTTGAAAATATTCAGGATCCGGGGAATTTGGGAACAATTCTGCGCACAGGAGAAGGAGCGGGAATTGACGGAGTCATTATGAGCAGAGATACGGTAGATATTTATAACCCGAAGGTAATTCGATCCACCATGGGGTCGATTTTTCGAGTCCCATTTGCATATACAGATGATTTGACCGGGACGGTGAAGTCTTTGGAAAAAAATCAGATCATGACGTATGCCGCACATCTTGACGGAACAAACTATACAGGAGAATCTTACCGAGCAGGAACAGCATTTCTTATTGGAAATGAAGGAAATGGATTGAGTGCGGAATTATCAGAAATTGCACAAAAAAAAATCCGGATTCCCATGTGTGGAAAAGTTGAATCATTAAATGCAGCGATGGCGTCCGGACTCTTAATCTATGAAGCCAGGCGCCAGAGGCAGGAAGGAGGAGAATAATATGTATGCAGTGTATTGGCTGATCGCAGCAGGAGTGTTTCTTCTTATTGAGATACTGACCTTGGGATTAACGAGCATTTGGTTTGCAGGAGGAGCGGTGCTTGCAGCTGCAGCTGCATTTGTGGGAGGTCCGTTCTGGGTGCAGGTACTTATTTTTATTGTCATAAGCTGTCTGTTGTTTGTGCTGACACGTCCCATTGCGAAGCGGTATTTAAACGGCAGGGTCCAGAAAACCAATACGGATGCTTTGATTGGCAAAAAGGGGCTGGTTAAAGAATCTATTCATAATATAGAAGGAAAAGGCGTTGTGTGTATCAACGGATTGGACTGGACTGCCAGGTCTGCAGACGGAAGTGAAATTCCTGAGGGGACAGAGGTAATCATTCGGGAGATTCAGGGAGTTAAGCTGATTGTAGAATCTGAAAGAGAGGTGTAGATTGATGAGTTTTCTTGTTTTTCTAATTTTAATTATTTTTCTAATTTTAATTATTTTATCCATTGTCCGGATTGTGCCGCAGGCGCATGCTTATGTGGTAGAACGTCTGGGCGCCTATCGGGATACATGGTCCGTGGGGATGCATTTTAAAGTACCGTTTATTGACCGGGTAGCCAGAAAGGTGAACTTGAAAGAACAGGTTGTAGATTTTCCGCCGCAGCCAGTGATTACAAAAGATAATGTAACAATGCAGATTGATACAGTGGTATATTTTCAGATTACAGACCCTAAGCTTTACAGCTACGGTGTGGAGAATCCGATTATGGCGATTGAAAATTTAACAGCGACAACGCTGCGAAATGTGATTGGTGATCTGGAGCTGGATGAGACGTTAACTTCCAGAGAAACGATCAATGTACAGATGAGGTCCACGCTGGATGTTGCGACGGACCCATGGGGAATCAAAGTAAACCGGGTGGAGCTAAAAAACATTATTCCTCCGGCTGCGATTCAGGATGCCATGGAAAAACAGATGAAAGCGGAACGTGAGCGAAGAGAAGCAATCTTGATTGCAGAGGGAGAAAAGAAATCTGCGGTGCTGCGTGCAGAAGGGCAGAAAGAATCATTGGTTCTTCAGGCAGAAGGTGATAAGGAAGCGGCAATCTTGCGTGCAGAAGCCAAAAAAGAGGCGACCATTCGCGAAGCGGAAGGGCAGGCAGAAGCAATTCGTTCCATTCAGAAAGCAAATGCGCAGGGAATTGAATTTATTAAAAAAGCAGGAGCAGATGATGCGGTCATTCAGCTTAAGAGTCTGGAGGCATTTGGGAAGGCTGCAGATGGCAAGGCTACGAAGATTATTATTCCATCTGAAATTCAAAGTTTGGCGGGAATGGTAAAATCTGTGACAGAAATTGGACAAAATGACGAAAATCATGTATAATATATTACAGTGTGTTAACTGTACGTTAACGCAGATATAAAAAATAGGAGGAATACAACATGAGATTGAAAAAAGTATTAGCATTATCTCTGGCGGTAGTTATGGGGCTTGGCCTTGCAGCATGTGGTAAGAAAGATGACGGCAAAGAAAAAACATATAAGATCGCTTCTGACACAACGTTCGCACCATTTGAATTTGAAAATGAAGATGGAGATCGCGTAGGTATCGACATGGAATTGCTTGAGGCAATTGCAAAAGAAGAAGGTTTTAAATATGAAGTCGATGCAGTCGGATTTGAAGCAGCGATGACATCTGTGGAGAGCGGACAGAGCGATGGAATGATTGCGGGTATGTCTGTAAACAAAGAAAGAGAGAAAAAATATGATTTCTCTGATTCTTATTACACATCAAAGGTATGTTTCGCAGTGGAAAAAGGATCTAAAATTAAGACATTAAAAGATCTGAAAGGAAAACATGTCATTGCCAAGGTCGGTACTGTGGGAGCAACCTACGCAGAGGAAATGGCAAAGAAATATGATTTTGATGTAAAGCAGGTAAAGAGCTCTGCAATGATG
This sequence comes from uncultured Anaerostipes sp., assembly GCA_905213305.1. Classification (GTDB taxonomy): domain Bacteria; phylum Bacillota; class Clostridia; order Lachnospirales; family Lachnospiraceae; genus Anaerostipes. Next base: position 8,453 of record CAJMHU010000006.1, on the reverse strand, counting down.
TATCAGGAAGTAACTTCTGGAAACGCAGTTGCTTGTTTTGAAGATTATCCTGTTATGAATTATGAAATTACACAAAAAGGTCAGAAATTACAGGTACCGTTTATCTCAGATGCAGGAAGCGAATATGCATTTGCAGTGAAAAAGGGCGAAAACAGCGAATTGTTAGAGAAATTTAACAGCGGATTAAAGAAAATTAAAGAAAACGGTGAATATCAGAAGATCATCGACAAATATGCAAAAGAAAAATAGAACTGAGGTTAGGACATGAGTTTTTTCGATTTATTTGTAAAATATGCACCGACCTTTAACGAGGCTTTAGTCCTCACATTACAGTTAACTGTAGTTTCGCTGATTTGTGCCAGCATTCTGGGAATTATTTTCGGAATGTTCAGTATCGCGCACAATAAAATTTTAAATGTAATTTCGACAATTTATATTGACATTATTCGAGGTACACCGCTGATTGTACAGGTGTTCATTGTATATTATGGATTTGGAGCCAGTGTTTTAAGGCCGGTCTTTGATATTAGCTGGAATGAGCTGGGAGGTGTTTTCACCGCCGGAGCCATTGCGCTTAGTTTGAACGCCGGAGCCTATATGGCAGAGATTGTCCGCGGAGGTATTGAATCTGTGGACCGGGGACAGATGGAGGCGGCAAGAAGTCTTGGTCTGACCTACGGAAAGGCTATGAGCAAGGTCATTCTTCCTCAGGCAATCCGCACCATGCTTCCGTCCATCATTAATCAGTTTATTATTTCATTAAAAGATACTTCATTGATTTCTGTCATTGGTATCCGAGAACTGACAATGAATGCGAATATGATTTCAGCAAATGAGTCCACGGAAGTATTGACGGTCTATGTGATTGCGGCGATCTACTATCTTGTCATTTGCACGCTTCTTTCTAAAGTGGCAAAAGTTTTAGAAAGGAGAATGTCTTATGGAAAATAAAGTAGAAGTCAAAGGTTTGGTAAAAAGTTTTGGCAGCCTGGAAGTTCTGAAAGGAATGGATGTAAAAGTCAAGGACGGTGAAGTGGTTTGTCTGATCGGACCATCCGGCTCCGGAAAGAGTACGTTTCTTCGATGCTTAAATCGGTTGGAGTCTATCACTGGCGGACAGGTCATTGTAGACGGATATGATATTACCGATAAAAATACAGATATCAATAAAGTTCGCGAGAACATTGGTATGGTCTTTCAGCATTTTAATCTGTTTCCGCACAAAACTGTAATGGAAAATATTACAATGGCGCCGATAGAACTGAAGAAGATGACAAAAGAACAGGCAGAAGGCGTTGGAATCAGCCTGTTAAAAGAAGTCGGATTGTCTGAGAAAGCAGATGTCTATCCTGCGCAGCTGTCAGGAGGGCAGAAGCAGCGAGTTGCCATCGCGAGGGCATTGGCAATGCATCCAGATATTATGTTATTTGACGAACCAACGTCTGCCTTAGACCCGGAGATGGTCGGAGAAGTATTAAATGTTATGAAAACTCTGGCAAAACAAGGTATGACAATGGTCGTAGTAACACATGAAATGGGATTTGCCCGTGAAGTGGCAGACCGTATTATTTTCATGGACGGCGGATACATTGTGGAACAGGGAACACCGGAAGAGGTTCTTGGGAATCCAAAAGAAGAGAGAACCATTAATTTCTTGAATCAGGTATTATAAAAGTTAAAAGAAGTCCGCTTGCGGGCTTCTTTTTATAATATAGGAAAGTCAGAACTTTCCTATATTATAAAACGCTTTGCGGGATTCAGGGAGTTCGAGGCGGACTTGTCCGTTTTATTCTAAGGAGGGAAGCGAAAATGAAAACAATTTTATGCTATGGAGATTCCAATACATATGGATACAATCCGGAGACCGGATATCGGTATCCTTACGAGCAAAGGTGGACCAGTATTTTACAGAACAATTTGAAAAATAGTGCGATTGTAATTCCTGAAGGGCTAAATGGGAGAACCACCTGTTTTGAAGATCAGATTCGTCCCGGACGCAATGGCGCCGTTTATCTGGATCCGTGTCTTCATACACATGGACCTTTGGATCTTGTGATTTTAATGCTGGGAACCAATGATATGAAAATTCGGTTTCAGGCGACACCGACAGACATCGGAAAAGGAATTGATCGCCTGCTTCAAATGATTCTCTCAATTACGCCGCAAAAAAGAGAGGATCGACGCCCGGCAGAAATTTTACTAATGTCACCGCCATATTTGGGAGAAAATTTATGTGACCTTCCAAGCGGAGAGGAAATGGGGTTCCAGAGAGGCGTGGATTTCTCCAGAAGACTTGCCCCGATTTATAAGGAGTGGGCAAAGGTACATAAGATTCATTTTCTGGATGCCGCAAAGTATGCGAAAGTTTCTGCGTTGGACGCCTGCCATCTGACCGTGGAAAGTCATAAAACATTGGCGGAAATGGTTACGAAAAAGTGCAGAGAAATCCTAGAAATATAGAGGGTTCAGGGTTGTTTTCAAAGATACATTTCGATATAATAACAACATATGAAGAAAGCGGAGGAAAAAAGCATGGAGTTAAAAGGTAGAAATTTTCTGACATTAAAAGACTTTACGCCAGAAGAAATTGGTTATTTTTTAGATTTAGCTGCAAAATTAAAAGCAGACAAAAAACAGGGGATTACCGGAAATCGTCTAAAAGGAAAGAATATTGCGTTAATATTTGAAAAGCCCAGTACAAGGACGAGGTGTTCTTTCACCATTGGATGTATTGATGAGGGCGGACATCCGGAATATTTGGGCAAGGATGATATTCAGCTGGGACATAAAGAATCGGTAGAAGATACGGCAAGAGTTCTGGGCAGAATGTTTGATGGAATTGAATTTCGTGGCTTTTCGCATGAAAATGTGGAGAAGCTGGCAAAATACAGCGGTGTTCCGGTTTGGAATGGTCTTACAGACGATTACCACCCAACGCAGATTCTGGCTGATTTTTTGACCTTAAGAGAACAGTTTGGGGAATTGAAAGGGCTGCGTTTTGTGTTTGCGGGAGACGGAAGAAATAATATGGGAAATTCCCTGATGATCGGATGTTCCAAAATGGGAGTTCACTTTACCTGTCTCGCGCCAAAGAGTCTTTGGCCGAAAGAAGAGTTGATGGAACAATGCAGAGAGTATGCCAAAGAATCCGGAGCAGAAATGAATTTCACAGAAAATGTAGAAGAGGCTGTGAAAGATGCCGATTGTATTTATACAGATGTTTGGGTTTCTATGGGAGAAGAGGAAAAATCAGCAGAGCGCATGGAACTTTTAAGACCATATCAGGTAAATCAGCAAATGCTTGATATGACAGGAAAAGAAAAAACGGTTGTCATGCATTGTCTGCCGGCGGTGAAAGGAAATGAAATTACAGAGGAGGTCTTTGAGAAGTATGCAGATGTGATTTTTGATGAAGCAGAAAATCGCATGCATACCATCAAAGCAGTTATGGTAGCAACGTTGGGAGAATAGGGCAGGCAATGAAAACACGAATTCTGAAAGAATTAAAAATGTCGGAAGGATATATCTCCGGCCAGCGTTTATGTGAGCAGCTTGGCGTTTCCAGAACTGCCGTCTGGAAACATATCAGGTCACTGCGGGAAGACGGATATCAGATTGATTCGGTGACCAATAAAGGATATAAGCTGGTGGCGGAACCGGATCTTTTAAAGGAAGGAGAGATTGCCCTTTATTTGCGCACAAAATGGCTCGGAAAGGAGTTGATTTGTATGGATTCCCTGGACTCCACAAATCTTGAAGTCCGAAGACTTGCAGAGAACGGAGCATGTCATGGGACGACTGTGATTACCGAGGAACAAACCATGGGCAGAGGAAGAAGAGGGAGAGGCTGGCTTGGCGAAGCGGGAAGCGGAATATGGATGAGTTTTTTACTAAGACCTTCCATTGGAGCAGAGAACAGTTCTATGCTGACTTTAGTAACTGCGCTGGCGGTGGAAGAAGCCATTCGGGAAATTACAGGCATCAGATCGGGGATTAAATGGCCCAATGACATCATTATCCATGGCAGGAAGGTCTGTGGAATTCTTACGGAAATGAGTCTTCAGATGGATGAGATCAATTATATCGTCGTAGGGCTTGGAATCAATGTAAATATTGAACAATTTCCAAAAGAGCTGGAAGAGAAAGCTACATCTTTGCAGATGGAAGGAGGAGCTCGGGTAAGAAGAGCGCCTCTTGCGGCGAAAGTACTGGAATGCTTTGAAAAGTATTATGATATTTTCCTGAAAACGGAGGATTTATCTGCATTGATGGAATTGTACAACAACCTTCTGGTGCATCGGGATCAGGATATACGGTTGATTCACGGCGATTCAGAGGAACTTTGCAGATCCAGGGGAATCAATGAAGAAGGAGAGTTGATAGTGGAAGATCAGCAGGGAAATCTTTCAAAGGTAGTATCCGGGGAAGTTTCTGTCAGAGGAATATTAGGTTATGTATAGGATGAGGAAATACAATGTATCAGGATAAGATTATACTGTGTGGTTCTAACGCATATGAGAAAAAATATTATTTAAATCAAGATTTCATAGGGCTGCCGGAACAGATTAAAAAAGAACTGCAAATTACATGCGTATTGTTTACAGAGGAAGTCGGGGGAATTTTAACTTTAGAATTTGATGAGGGAGGAAAGCTTTCTTTTGTAACGCGGGCAGAAGAAAATGATTTCTTCTATGATGAGATCGGAAGTGAATTGCTGATAAAAAAACTCCGTCAGGAAAAACAAGATTTCTGGGAATCTCTGGAAATGTATTATAAAATATTCTTTTTAGGGGAAGAAGAGGTATGAGCACATGTTATTAGCGCTGGATGTTGGAAATACCAATGTTACCATCGGTGTTTTCAAGCGAAAAGAAATTATTGAAGTATTTAGGATTACAACAAAATTACCAAGAACCTCCGATGAATTCGGAATCTTAATATCGAGTCTTCTCCATGAAAAGGGTTTGGATGCAAAAGAAGTAAAAGCGGCAATTATCGGTTCGGTTGTTCCGAATATTATGCATTCATTGACAAGCGGAGTGATTAAATATTTTGATGTAAAACCGATTATCGTGGGTCCCGGCATTAAAACAGGCATAAATCTGGGAAGACTCAATCCCAGAGAGGTCGGCGCAGACCGAATTATAGATTTGGTTGCAGGATATGAGATCTACGGGGGACCGGCTCTGGTCATCGACTACGGAACGGCAACAACGTACGATCTTGTTTCAGAGAACGGTGTTTTCCTGGCAGGGGCGATAGCGCCGGGAATTCGTACGTCAGCAAATGTTTTATATCAGGGAGCAGCACGACTTCCGGAAATTGAGATTGTGACGCCCAAAACAATTCTTGCCAACAATACAATCAACAGTATGCAGGCAGGATTATTTTATGGTGTCGTAGGAGAAACCAAGCATATTATTCAGACAATGAAGAAAGAATCCGGTTATGAGAATTTGAAGGTTGTTGCTACCGGAGGATTGGGCAAGATGGTAGCAGAAGCGGTGGAGGAAATTGACTACTACGATGCCACATTAACGTTGAAAGGGTTACAGATCATATATGAAAAACAGTAAATTACCGGCGCTTATCATCGGAAATATCAGAATTGAAGATCCTTTTGCCCTTGCGCCGATGGCCGGTGTAACAGATTTGCCGTATCGTCTTCTTTGTAAGGAACAGGGTGCCGGTTTAATGTGCACAGAGATGGTCAGTGCAAAAGGTCTTTACTACGGGAATCGAAAGTCGGAGCCACTGATGGCAACGGATCCGAAAGAAGCGCCTGCGGCGATTCAGATTTTTGGTTCGGATCCGGAAATCATGGGACAAATGGCAGCGAAGGTCGATGATGGGAAATTCCAGATGATTGATATTAACATGGGATGCCCGGTTCCAAAAATTGTAAATAACGGAGATGGATCTGCTCTGATGAAAAATCCCCGGCTGGCAGGAGAAGTTATCAAGGCAGTATCGGACGCAGCCGGTGTTCCGGTGACAGTAAAGATTCGGAAGGGATTTGATGACGATCATATCAATGCTCCGGAAATTGCACAAATTGCGGAAGAAAACGGCGCGGCGGCAATTACGGTTCATGGAAGAACAAGAGAACAGTATTATTCAGGCAGTGCAGATTGGAACATCATTCGGGAAGTAAAAGAATCTGTAAAAATTCCGGTCATCGGAAATGGGGATATCACATGTCCGGAGGATGCAGTGCGTATGAGGGAGGAAACCGGTTGTGATGGATTTATGATTGGACGCAGGGCCAAAGGGAATCCATGGATTTTTCAGGAGATGGTTCATTATTTCAGAACCGGTGAAAAGCTTCCAAGACCGTCACTGGAGGAAGTTGTGAAGATGATGCTGCGCCACGGGAAGATGATGCTTGATTTTAAAGGAGAGTATATTGGTGTTCGGGAAATGCGAAAGCATGTGGCATGGTATACCTTTGGATTCGACGGAGCCGCGAAGCTTCGTGACCGGGTAAACCATACCAGAACATATCAGGAATTAGAGGCACTGCTGCTTCAATATTTAAAAGACAGCAAAGACTACGGGATTCGGCAGCACTGCTGAAGCCGCAGTTGACAAAGGAAACTCAGGTAAGCTATAATTAATCAGTTAACATTTAGAACGAAAGGAAGAGTGTTATGGCAGAAGCAAAGAAGAATATTTTAACACCAGATGGTTTAAAAGCATTAGAAGATGAATTGCAGGAATTAAAGGTTGTAAGACGTAAAGAGATTGCACAGAAAATTAAAGAAGCAAGAGAGCAGGGTGACTTGTCAGAGAACGCAGAGTATGATGCGGCAAAAGATGAACAGCGTGACATGGAAGCGCGAATTGAAGAGATTGAAAAGATCTTAAAAAATGCAGTTGTCATTGATGAAAAGTTCAAAAAAGGTGTCATTAGTCTTGGATGTCATGTGCTTCTGGAAGACATTTCTCTCGGTAAAGAAGTAGAATATCATATTGTAGGCTCCACAGAAGCGGATATTCTGCAAAACAAGATTTCCAATGAAGCTCCGATCGGAAGAGCGCTGCTTGGAAAGAAAATCGGCGACATTGTTGGCGTTGAGGGAATCAATCAGGTCAACGAATTCAGAGTGATAGATGTACAAAGAAAGTAAGAGGAAACAAAGAAAGTGGCAGAACAGAAAAAAGATACCAATGAATTGATTAAAGTAAGAAGGCAGAAGCTTGCTGACCTGCAGGAAGCAGGAAAAAACCCTTTTGAGGTCATGAAGTATGATGTAACACATCATTCCATGGAAATTAAGGACCATTTTGAAGAACTGGAAGGAAAGGAAGTAGCCGTTGCGGGACGTTTGATGTTCAAACGTGTCATGGGGAAAGCATCTTTTTGTAATGTTCAGGATCTTCAGGGAGGGATTCAGGCTTATGTGGCAAGAGATGAAATTGGCGCAGAAGCGTATAAAGACTTTAAAAAGATGGATATCGGAGATATTGTCGGAATCAGAGGAAAGGTATTTGCGACGAAGACCGGAGAGAAGTCCATCCATGCGGAGGAAGTCCTGCTACTCTCCAAGAGCCTGCATCCTCTTCCGGAAAAATTTCACGGTCTGACAGACACTGACACAAGATATCGTCAGCGCTATGTAGATTTAATTATGAATGAGGAGTCCAAGGAAGTATTTATCAAGCGCTCCAAAATTATCAGCAAAATCCGTTCTTATTTAGATGGTCAAGGATTTATGGAGGTTGAGACTCCAATGCTGGTATCCAACGCAGGAGGTGCGGCTGCAAGACCTTTTGAAACACATTACAATGCGTTAAACGAGGATGTGAAACTCCGTATTTCTCTGGAATTATATTTAAAGAGACTGATTGTAGGCGGATTGGAAAAGGTTTATGAAATAGGACGGGTTTTCCGAAATGAGGGAGTGGACACCCGGCATAATCCGGAATTTACATTGATGGAATTGTATCAGGCATATACAGATTACAATGGAATGATGGATCTGACAGAAAATCTTTACCGGTATCTTGCGCAGGAGGTTGTGGGAAGTACAAAGATTGTTTATAGCGGGATTGAGATGGATCTTGGGAAGCCGTTTGAGAGAATTACGATGGTGGACGCCGTGAAGAAATATGCCAAGGTGGATTTTGACCAGATTCAGACATTAGAGGAAGCCCGGGCAGCAGCAGAGGAACATCATGTGGAATATGAAGAACGTCATAAAAAGGGCGATATTCTGAATTTATTCTTTGAAGAATTTGTAGAAGATCAACTGGTTCAGCCAACGTTTGTTATGGACCATCCGGTGGAAATCTCTCCTCTTACAAAGAGAAAACCAGAAAATCCGGATTATGTGGAGCGGTTTGAGTTCTTTATGAATGGATGGGAACTTGCCAATGCTTATTCAGAGTTAAACGATCCAATTGATCAGAGAGAGCGTTTTAAAGCGCAGGAAGCACTGCTTGCACAGGGA
>CAJMHU010000005.1 GCA_905213305.1 uncultured Anaerostipes sp. | reverse complement strand
CGGTCCGATCTGCAGCCCGTCCGTCACCGCAATTAAGGCAGCGATGAATCCGTCAAAGCATGAGTACTTCTATTATCGGACCGATAACACAAAAAAAGGAACCCATGTTTTTACTAAGACTTTTAAAGAACATCAGAGCGCGGCAGAGAAGAAGTAATAAAACAGACTATTTTAAGGGATTCCAGCGGGATTGTTATTTTTATAACGTACAAAAAAAAATACCGAAAAATCTTGAAAATACCTTTAAAAATTTGTGCAAGTATTGTAGAATAAAGCTGTATACAGTAAGTATACAGCTTTGTTTATGTTTTAAGCAACTTGCAAAAGTTGTTGTGATATTCTCATGCCTGAGAGGGCAGGAGAAGATTAACCAATGTATGATGTGAGTCATGCAAGATTTTTTAGGAGGAAGAGAAACATGGCAAGAAAAATGAAAACCATGGATGGTAACACAGCCGCTGCACACGTATCCTATGCATTTACAGAGACAGCTGCAATTTATCCGATTACACCATCCTCACCAATGGCAGAAGCAACTGACCAGTGGGCAACACAGGGAAAGAAAAATATTTTCGGACATCCTGTAAAATTAGTTGAAATGCAGTCTGAAGCAGGAGCAGCCGGAACAGTTCACGGTTCTTTGGCAGCCGGTGCATTGACAACAACTTACACAGCATCTCAGGGTCTGCTGCTTATGATCCCGAATATGTATAAGATTGCCGGTGAACAGATGCCGTGCGTATTTGATGTATCTGCTCGTGCACTTGCATCTCATGCATTAAATATTTTTGGAGACCACTCAGACGTATATGCATGTCGTCAGACTGGTTTTGCTATGCTGTGCAGTTCAAGCGTTCAGGAAGTAATGGACCTTGGAGCTGTTGCTCATTTATCAACAATTAAAGGAAGAGTTCCTGTATTACATTTCTTTGATGGATTCAGAACTTCTCATGAAATTCAGAAGATCGAAATGTGGGATAATGAAGATCTTGCGGATATGGTTGATTATGATGCAATTGAAAAATTCAGAGCGGAAGCATTAAATCCAGAACATCCGGTTCTTCGCGGTACAGCTCAGAATCCAGATATCTTCTTCCAGGCTAGAGAAGCTAGTAACTCAACTTACAATGCATTCCCTGCAATCGTTGAAGATTACATGAATCAGGTAAATGCTAAGATCGGAACAGACTATAAATTATTCAACTACTATGGTGCTGAAGACGCTGAGAGCGTTATCGTCGCTATGGGATCTGTTTGCGAAACAATTGACGAGACCATTGATTACTTAATGAAACAGGGCAAAAAAGTCGGTGTTGTAAAAGTTCGTCTTTACAGACCATTTGTTGCTGAGAAATTAGTGGAAGCAATTCCTGACACAGCAAAAGTTATCAATGTTTTAGACAGATCAAAAGAACCTGGAGCAAGAGAGCCATTATACTTGGATGTAGTGAATGCTTTAAGAGGAACAAAATTTGAAAGCTGCACAATCAACGGCGGACGCTACGGATTAGGTTCTAAAGATACAACTCCTGCAGATATCATTGCAACATTTGAAAATGTAGATAAAAATGAATTTACATTATCCATTGTGGATGATGTGACAAATCTGTCTCTGGAAAGAGGAGAAGCACCTGTTACAGCTCCGGACAGCATCGTAGCATGTAAATTCTGGGGTCTTGGAGCAGACGGTACCGTTGGTGCAAACAAGAACTCCATCAAGATCATCGGTGACCATACAGATAAATATGCTCAGGCATACTTTGATTATGATTCTAAGAAATCCGGTGGTGTTACAATGTCCCACTTACGTTTCGGAGATGACCCAATCAAATCTACATACTTAATCAACAAGGCTGACTTTGTTGCATGTCACTGTGCACCATATTTGACAAAATACAATATGGTTCAGGACTTAAAAGACGGCGGAACGTTCCTGTTAAACTGCAGCTGGTCTCCGGAAGAGGTTGGCGATCATTTACCAGGACAGGTAAAAGCTTACCTTGCAGAACATAATATTAAATTCTATATTATTGACGGTATCAAGATTGGTAAAGAAATCGGACTTGGCGGACGTATCAATACGGTACTTCAGTCTGCATTCTTCAAATTATCAGGAATCATTCCTGAAGAAGATGCAATCAAATATATGAAAGATGCAGCGACAGCTTCTTACAGCAAGAAAGGTGATCACATCGTTAAGATGAACCATGATGCCATTGATGCCGGTGCAAAAGCAATCGTTGAAGTTCCTGTTCCGGCAGAGTGGGCAGGTGCTGAAGCAGAAAGCTTATTCGTAGAAGCAAAAGAAGGAAGAAAAGAATTAGTTGACTATATCAACAATGTACAGAATTATGTCAATGGACAGGAAGGTAATGCACTGAAAGTCAGCGATTTACTTCCATATGTTGACGGACATATGCCTCATGGCGCATCTGCTTATGAAAAACGTGGAGTAGCAGTGGACGTTCCTTCTTGGAATCCAGATAACTGTATCCAGTGTAACTTCTGTTCTTATGTATGTCCACATGCTACAATCCGTCCGGTTGTAATGACAGAAGAAGAGGCGGCGGCAGCTCCGGCAGGTACAAAAACTGTGGATATGACTGGAATGCCAGGATACAAATTCGCTATGACAGTTACCGTTCTTGACTGTTTGGGATGTGGATCTTGTGTCAATGTCTGCCCAGGCAAGAAGGGTGAAAAAGCTCTTACAATGGCTGGTTTAGATACGCAGAGAGATCAGCAGGAAGTATTTAACTATGGTCAGAAATTACCTGCAAAAGAAGCTGTCTTAGAGAAATTCAAGGTAGATTCTGTAAAAGGAAGTCAGTTCAGACAGCCATTACTTGAGTACTCAGGAGCTTGTGCTGGTTGTGGTGAAACACCTTATGCAAAACTGATCACACAGTTATTTGGTGACAGAATGTACATTGCAAACGCAACTGGATGTTCTTCTATCTGGGGTGGATCTGCACCTGCAACACCATACACAACAAACGTAAAAGGACAGGGACCTGCATGGGCAAACTCATTGTTTGAAGATAATGCTGAGTTTGGTTTAGGTATGTTCACAGGACAGAATACTTTAAGAGAACAGACAAAAGAAAAAGTTGTAGCATTAGCTGAATCTACAGACAATGCAGATGTGAAAGCAGCAGCAGCAGAATACTTAGACACATATACAGACGGAAGCAAGAACGGAGCAGCAACAGAAAAATTAGTTGCAGCATTAGAAGCTTGCGGATGTGATGCAGCAAAAGAGATCCTTGCGAAGAAAGATTACTTATCTAAGAAATCTCAGTGGATCTTCGGTGGTGACGGATGGGCATACGACATCGGATTTGGCGGTGTTGACCATGTACTGGCATCCGGAGAAGACGTAAATGTATTCGTATTCGATACAGAAGTTTACTCTAACACAGGTGGTCAGGCTTCCAAAGCTACAAACGTTGGTGCCATTGCACAGTTCCAGGCAGCTGGTAAAGGAACAAAGAAGAAAGATCTTGCAGCGATTGCAATGAGCTATGGTTATGTATATGTGGCACAGATCGCAATGGGTGCTGATTACAATCAGACAGTCAAAGCAATAGCAGAAGCGGAAGCATATCCGGGACCATCATTGATTATCGGATACGCTCCATGTATCAACCACGGTATCAAGGGCGGAATGAAGATTGCACAGACAGAAGAGAAGAAAGCAGTAACTTCTGGATACTGGAATCTGTTTAGATTCAATCCTGCATTAGCAGAAGAAGGAAAGAATCCATTCCACTTAGATTCTAAAGCGCCTACAACAGAATTTGAAGACTTCATCATGGGTGAAGTTCGTTACAATGCTCTGTCTCGTCAGAATCCGGAAAGAGCAAAAGAACTGTTTGCACAGGCAAAAGCAAATGCAGAAGCAAAATATGCACACTTGAAAGAAATGTCCGACAAATAGTCACGTTGGCAATGAGCCGTGCAAATTCAGATAAAAAAATCCCGCAGAGTGCTTGCACTCATGTGGGATTTTTTTTGATATTAGGAAAGTTTTCCTTTTAAAAAAAGATGAAAAACGTTTTTTTCTTGACAAAGGGGAAAAAATGTACTATGATATTATTGTACTAAGGAAGTAATACAATAATACAAATATAGAAATGGAAAGGAGAGCTATGGGGTGGAAAATTGATGATGGTCGTCCAATTTGGATTCAGCTAAAGGATCAGATGATTCTAAGAATTGTTGCCGGTGTGTATCAAAGCGGAGAAAAACTTCCAAGTGTTCGGGAGCTGGCAAGTGAGGCAGGGGTAAATCCCAATACAATGCAAAGAGCGCTGCAGGCTCTGGATCAGGAGGAATTCAGTGCCACAAACCGTACCAGCGGGCGCTGTGTAACGGAAGATCGACACAAAATAGAAGAATACCGGCTGTGGATGGCAAAAAAAATTGTAAAACAATATTTAAATAGTTTAGAGGAATTGGGATACACCAGACAAGATGCAGTAAGGCTGATTGAGGAGGGAAAATAGTTATGAAAGATTTAATTACATGCAGTCATTTACAAAAATCTTATGGAAAAAAGGAGGCGCTGAGAGACATTAATTTGCAGATTGGAAAGGGAAAAATTATCGGACTTCTTGGACCAAATGGTTCAGGCAAAACGACATTATTGAAATTGCTCAATGGGTTACTGCAGCCCAATGAGGGTGAAATTTTGATTCAGGGGAAGCAGCCGGGAATTGACAGCAAAAGGGTTATCAGCTATCTTCCGGACAAAATGTATTTTGCAGACTGGATGAAAGTATCCGACTTGCTGGACTTCTTTGAAGACTTTTATGGAGATTTTGATCGAAAAAGAGCCGAAGAAATGTGTATGATGCTGGGAATTTCTCCAAAAGATAAAATGAAAAAGCTGTCTAAGGGAAATAAGGAAAAAGTACAGTTGATTTTGGTAATGAACCGTAAAGCACAGCTTTACTTATTGGATGAACCGATTGCGGGGGTAGATCCGGCGGCACGAGATTTTATTTTAGATACCATATTGAATAACTACAACGAAGAGGGAACTGTCTTAATTTCTACACATTTAATTGCAGATATTGAAAAAATTATGGATGAAGTTATTTTTATAAAAGAGGGAACGATTTTAAAACATGTTGCGGCGGATGATTTGAGAGAAGAAAGCGGAAAATCCATTGATGCATTATTCCGTGAAATGTTTCACGCAGATGCTTATAAAGGAGGGGAGCAGGCATGTTAAGGAAATTACTGAAATATGATTTAAAGGCAATGGGGAAAATCATGGTACCCTTTTGGATTGCATTATTTGCGGTAGGAGTTCTCTGGGGCATGCAGATGAGGCTTCGGGATATTATTTCGATTCATTTTCTCGGAGGAGAGACGGGATTTGTGATTGTTGTACTGATTTTTGTAATGTTGGTGATGGCGGTTTTCGCCATGAATATCATCGTGATCGTTCAAAGGTTTTGGAAAGGAATTTTAAAGGAGGAGGGGTACCTGATGTTTACTCTTCCGGTGACGACAAGAAGTTTGATTCTATCAAAACTGATCAGTTCTTTTCTCATAAGTCTGGGAACGATTGTAATTTTAACAATTTTGGTGTCGTTGATTATCGCAATGCAGGGACTGGATCTGCATGCAGTCCAGACGGCAGTCAAACATATTGAGATTAATTCTTTCGTTGTGAAATGGTCCGTTTACGGAGTTGTATTTGGGGTCTTTGCACTCTTAAATTCCATTTATCACATATATGCTGCTATGGCGATTGGTCAGCTCAGCAATAAAAATCGAATGATTTTTGCATTTGCAGCATATGTAGCCTTGGCAATTGTATTTAGTATTCTGGAAATTCCGATTATGAATCATATGAATGAATGGGCAACGTTGACGATCACCATTGTGGAAGTTGTAATCTATCATATTATAACAGAATTTATTTTAACAAAAAAACTGAATTTGGAATAACAAGACTTTGATACTGCCGTATGGATGTGAGGTTCACAACGTACGGCAGTATTTTTGAAAAAAACAGTATTTGTCAATTTATTTACTAAAAAATATAAAAACTCATTTTACGGTTTATGGAAGAGGCAAAGATTTTACATAAATTTAACATTGCTGCGGCAAGAAATAAGTTAAAATAAAAGAGTTGTAAAATATAAGTGAAAAACATGTAAAGTACAAAAGGAGAAAGAAAGAGTGAGCAGTACAAACATTTTAGGTCTGTTGGGAGGTCTTGCGTTATTCCTCTATGGAATGCAGATGATGAGTGCCGGTTTGGAGTCTGTAGCCGGAAATAAGATGAAAAGTATTCTGGAAAAACTGACGTCCAATCGCTTTTTAGGTGTGGCAGTAGGAGCAATTATTACAGCAGTCATTCAGTCTTCGTCTGCTACCACGGTAATGGTTGTGGGATTTGTGAATTCCGGTATGATGAAATTAAATCAAGCGGTCTGGATTATTATGGGTGCCAATATCGGTACAACGATTACAGGTCAGTTGATTGCTTTAGATATTGGAGCAATTGCACCGTTAATTGCATTTATAGGTGTGGCTCTGGTAATGTTTGCAAAAAATGAGAGAATTCAGTTTATTGGTGAAATTATCGCGGGACTGGGTATTTTATTTGTAGGAATGAATATGATGGGCGACGCTATGATTCCTCTTCGTGATTACCCGCCGTTTATTAATCTGATGACGAGATTTTCCAATCCTCTGGTTGGAATTTTTGCAGGTATGATCTTTACTGCAATTATTCAGTCTTCCTCTGCCTCTGTGGGAATCTTGCAGGCGTTAGCGTTAAGCGGAGTGATTAGTTTCCATGATGCAGTTTTTGTATTGTTCGGACAGAATATCGGAACCTGTATCACAGCGATTCTGGCGGCAATTGGAACGGAAAGAAGCGCAAAGCGTACGACGATTATCCATTTATCATTTAATATTATCGGAACGGTGATTTTTACAGTTGTCTGCCTCTTGACGCCGCTGAGCAGCTATGTGGCAGATTACAGCGGAAGCAATATTTCCAGACAGATTGCCAACATGCATACATTGTTTAACGTTACCACAACGATTCTGTTGATTCCGTTTGGAAATTATCTGGCGAAATTTGCGACGATGATTCTTCCGGAGAAAGAAGAAGAAAAAGAGCAGCATAAGCATCTGAAATATATTAAATCCGTGGATACTACGGTAGATGCAAATATCGGTACAACAGCCATTAACATGGAGAGTCTGAGAAATGAAATAAAGAGAATGCTGGAAATGGCAAGACAAAATGTAGATGAAAGTTTCCTGGCATTTTTAAGCGGCAAGAGCAAGTCGCTGGCAGAGGTCGAGAAGAGAGAAGAATATATTGATTATTTGAACAAAGAAATTTCAAGAGCTGCCAGCAAGATGATGGTACACGAAACCAATGTAAAAGTATCAAAAAATATCGGTTCCTATCTGGATATGACAAGCAACATTGAGCGAATCGGTGACCATGCCGTAAATATTTGTGATTACACAAAGCTGATTGAGGAGAACGACATTCAGTTTTCAGAATCCGCAAAAAAGGAAATGGAGGAAATGCGCCGGATCTGTGTGAAAATGTTTGAGGCAATTTCCAAGGCTCCGGAGGATACCAAGGGATGGCTTCAGAAGGTGCATGATTCTGAGAACTTTATTGATCAGAAGACCGAAGAATTTTATGAGAAACATTTGGAACGAATTACAAAGGGAGAATGCAACGACGAGGCATGTATTATCTTTTCTGAAATGCTGACAGACTTTGAACGTGTCGGGGATCATACATGGAATGTAGCCAAACAGATGGCCAAGATTATTGAGCGTGGATAGGCGTTTCATTTAGAAAGAAAAAAGTGAGGAGAATCCAGAGGAAAGAGGATTCTCCTCGCTTTTTTGATAAGCTATGTTATAATGGATATTAGAGAAAAATTGTAAGAACAAAGGAGAGTAGCTATGGAGTATATTTTATCCCCGTCGATTTTATCGGCAGATTTTGCGAAACTGGGAGCCGATGTGAAGGAAGCTGCGGATGCAGGAGCACAATGGGTTCATATTGATGTCATGGACGGTATGTTTGTGCCGAATATTTCTTTGGGATTTCCTGTCATGAAATCTCTTCGCAAGATGAGCGATAAGTTTTTTGACGTACATTTAATGATTGAGGAACCGGGAAGGTATATTGATGAATTTGCACAGGCGGGAGCCGATTTGATTACCCTTCATCCGGAATCAACGAAACATCTTCATAGGGCAATTCAGCAGGTAAAGGCAAAGGGTCTGAAAGTTGGGGCTGCATTAAACCCTGCAACGCCTCTGTCTGTTTTAGACTATGTTTTGGAAGAGTTGGATATGGTCTTAATTATGACGGTAAATCCGGGATATGGAGGACAGGCTTATATTCCGGCGATGGATCAGAAAATTCGGGATCTCAGAGCTTTGATTACCGATCGTGGATTGAAGATTGATATTCAGGTGGACGGAGGAATCTCTGCAGATAACGTCGCCCATGTAAAGGAATGCGGAGCAAATATTTTTGTGGCAGGTTCCGCAGTTTATAATGGAAATATTACAGAAAATGTAAAAAATATTATGGGAGCAATGGAGGATTAGATCATGAGTGATTGTAGCCATGACTGCAGCAGCTGCAGTGCAAACTGCGGAAGCAGAACAGAAGAACAGACCAATTTTTTAGAGCCTTTGTATAGAGAAAGCAATGTAAAAAAAGTGATCGGAGTTGTCAGCGGAAAAGGCGGCGTTGGAAAGTCTATGACAACATCATTGCTGGCAGTGGCGGCAATGAGAAAAGGACTTCACGTGGGCATTTTGGACGCAGATGTCACAGGACCGTCTATTCCACAGGCATTCGGACTCCATGAGCGGCTGCTCGGCAATTCAGAAGGGATTATTTTGCCGGCAATGACCAATTTTGGAATTGATGTGGTTTCGCTGAATTTAATGCTGGAAGAAGAGACACAGCCGGTAATCTGGCGAGGACCGGTAGTGTCAGATGTCGTAAAACAATTCTGGGGAAAAACATTATGGCGGGATATTGATGTTATGTTCGTGGATATGCCTCCGGGTACCGGAGAGGTGCCTTTAACAGTGTTTCAATCAGTTCCTCTGGATGGAATTATTGTCGTGGCAACCCCTCAGGAATTGGTGGGAATGATCGTGGAGAAGGCAGTGAATATGGCAAAGATGATGGATGTTCCGGTGTTGGGTTTGATTGAAAATATGAGCTATATAAAATGCCCGGATTGCGGAAAAGAGATCAAAGTCTTTGGAGAGAGCCATATTGATGAGATTGCAGAGAAATATCAGGTTCCCGTATTAGGGAAACTTCCAATTGATCCAAAACTGACACAGGCCTGTGACAGTGGATTGATTGAGGACGCAGAAGAGATTTATCTGGATGGAGTTATGGAAATTTTATAGAGGTGCTTTAAAAACTGCAGATATATGTATTGGAACCAATGGAGAAACAGCCCGGAGAACTGTTTCTCTTTTTTGTGATAATAGGAAAGTTCTAACTTTCTCATATCACAAAACGCTTTGCGGGATGCACACGATGTGCAGAGAGAATTGAAATATGTTGTTGGAAAATACTGGAAATCCGTTGTATTTTTTTGCGTACAAAGGTTGACAAATGAAACAATTCGGGATAAGATTGTAACATACATTTCAGAAATGTTACAAAAATATTTCAAATTTTAAGAACTAGTAAAAGAATGAAAAGAGGTTTTTATGTTGAAAGCGATGAAGAAGAAAGTTCTGATCTTGATTATGATGCTGGTGACAGCTTCTGGATTCCTGATGACCGGATCAACTTCAACAGATGCAAAAGCAAAGAAAGTGGAGTACTTGGGAAAATACAAATTAACGGCATACTGCGGATGCAGAAAATGCAGCGGGAAATGGGGAAACCGTACAGCTTCCGGTAAAAGGGCAAAGCAGGGCAGAACCATTGCAGTCGATAAGAGAAAGATTAAATTGGGAACAAAGGTAAGAATCAACGGAAAGACTTACGTGGCAGAAGATGTCGGAGGCGGAGTCAAAGGCAAGCACATTGATGTATACTTTAAGTCTCATAAAAAGACAAAACGCTTTGGAAGAAAAACCGGAGTCAAAGTCTATAAAATTAAAAAATAATTCCACAGCTGTGGAATTATACATACACCTAGATCACAGAAAAATCCCTGTGGAGATTGTAATCTCCCGGGGATTTTTTCTGCGCTGAACCATGGTACCAGCAGAGCATTTAAAAGTTCTGTGGATAAACGCCGTCCAAACGAAATTGTGCCAGTGCGTTCATGACATTTTGCTTATCTTCGGGATAAGTAACGCCGTACCATTGATCCTTTGAGATAAGGACTTTCATGGCAGCTTTGCCCTGATGCACCAGATCGCTGGCTGCACTTGGAATAAAATATTCACATTTTAAAGGATTTTCCGGCAAAGATGTTCTTAAAAATTCAGGAAATCCTGCTTCTAACGCATCCATAATCATTGGCTGGAATCCGAAGAAATTCATAGAAACCAAGGTCTCAAAGGAGAGCGTGTGCCATGAGGCTCCATTATCTTCTGTATATTCTGCATGATCGCCTCTTTTTTCAATATGCGTCCGTTCCGTAATGGAGATGAGCTGCTGTTTGTCATCAATTTCGCAGATTCCTCTGGATACAGAGCCGTTTTCAGTGACGGTGTTGCCGAGGTGGTATCCGACCATAGCAAAAGCCGCAGGATGGTCAGCGGATGGTTTGGTAAGAAAATCTGCCATAGTTTGGAAGGCATGAACGCCGTAGTAATCGTCAGCGTTAATGACAGCAAAGGGTTCTTGAATAAACGACTTTGCACAAAGAACAGCATGAGCAGTTCCCCAGGGCTTGATACGGCCTTCCGGCAGAACAAAACCATCAGGCAGGCTGTCAATCTCCTGAAATGCGTAGCATATTTCCAGATCATCAGGAACCCGGCTGCCGACAGTTTCTCGAAAGTCCTTTTCGATGGATTTTTTTATGACGAAAATAACCTTTCCAAAGCCTGCACGTTTTGCGTCGTAGATGGAATAATCAATAATCGCGTGCCCCATAGGGTCCATAGGATCCATTTGTTTTAAGCCGCCGTAGCGGCTGCCCATTCCGGCAGCAAGAATGACTAAAGCTGGTTTTTTCATTTAAAAATAATACCTCCGTATGTTTAACTTCTGATAATAGTATACCTGATCGGACGAAGTCCGTCCAGTGTACAGAAAAAGCAATGGAGTTTAAAAGGGAAAAGCAGTATAATAGAATCATAAACAGTGTATCAGATTTTTAGGAAGGAGATTCATATGAATAATATTCCAGAGGTGAAAATTGGAGTAGTTGCAGTCAGCAGAGATTGTTTTCCGGAGGCTTTGTCGGTGGAACGCAGAAAGGCGCTGGTCAAAGCCTATCGGACCCAATATAATGAAACAGACATTTACGAATGTCCGGTTTGTATCGTGGAAAGTGAGCTTCATATGGTGCAGGCGCTGGAGGACATTCAGCAGGCAGGATGTAATGCTCTGGCCGTGTATCTTGGGAATTTCGGTCCGGAGATTGCGGAGACTCTTCTGGCAAAACATTTTAAAGGACCGAAAATGTTTCTGGCAGCGGCAGAAGAGACACAGAATGATTTGGTAGATGGAAGAGGAGATGCATACTGTGGTATGCTGAATGCAAGCTACAATCTGAAGCTGCGCGGAGTAAAAGCTTATATCCCGGAGAATCCGGTAGGGACTGCATCAGAATGTGCCGATATGATTCATGACTTTGTTCCGATTGCAAGAGCTGTCATTGGATTGCAGAATTTAAAAATTATCAGTTTCGGACCGCGTCCGCTGAATTTTCTTGCATGCAATGCTCCGATTCAGCAATTATATCATTTGGGAGTGGAGATTGAAGAGAACTCCGAGTTGGATTTATTTGAGGCATTTAAAAAGCATGAGGGAGACCCGCGAATTCCTGAGATCGTTGAGGAAATGGAATCAGAGCTTGGAGAAGGAAATAAAAAGCCTCAGATTTTGCCGAAGCTGGCTCAATATGAGCTTACATTAAAGGACTGGATCGAAGAGCATAAGGGCTATCGAAAATATGTAGCTGTGGCGGGAAAATGCTGGCCGGCATTCCAAACACAATTTGGATTTGTTCCTTGCTATGTAAACAGCCGCCTGACCGATCAGGGAATTGTGGTGTCCTGTGAGGTGGATATCTACGGAGCACTCAGTGAGTTTATCGGAACCGCGGTCAGCGATGATACAGTTACTCTTTTAGATATTAATAATACTGTGCCGGACGATATGTATGAGGAAAGCATCCGTGGCGTCTATGACTATGGGCACAGAGATACTTTTATGGGATTTCATTGCGGAAATACCGCGAAAAGCAAGCTGTCTTTTTGTGAGATGAAGAATCAGCTGATTATGACACGAACCTTGCCGGAGGAGAGTACACAGGGGACATTAGAAGGTGATATTATTCCGGGAGATATTACATTCTTCCGGCTTCAAAGCACTGCGGATTGTAAACTGAGGGCTTATATTGCACAGGGAGAGGTCCTTCCGGTTGCAACAAAATCCTTTGGTGCTATTGGAGTATTTGCAATTCCCGAGATGGGAAGATTCTACCGGCATGTATTAATCGAAAAAAATTTCCCTCATCATGGAGCGGTTGCTTTTGGAAATTTTGGAAAAAGTTTGTTTGAAGTATTCAAATATATCGGAGTTCCTGTGGATGAGATTGGTTATAATCAGCCGGCAGGCGTACGTTATCCGACAGAAAACCCGTGGGCTTAAGTTTCAGAAAGGAGAGTTTGCATGTTATTCATAGGAGCAGACCTTGGGACGTCCGCTGTAAAACTATTATTAATGGATGAGAAAGGGAAAATATATAAGATTGTATCAAAAGAATATGAATTACAGTTTCCTCATCCCGGCTGGTCAGAGCAGAGACCGGAGGATTGGCTTGCACAAACCATCGAAGGGATTTTGGAACTGACGAAGGACTGCGATAAGAGTCAGATTGCCGGGATCAGCTTTGGGGGTCAAATGCATGGTTTGGTTGTATTAGATGAAAAAGATCAGGTGATCCGTCCGGCAATTTTATGGAATGACGGACGAACACAGGAACAGACAAAATACCTCAATGAAGACATTGGAAAAGAACAATTATCAAAATATACGGCAAACATTGCATTTGCGGGATTTACAGCTCCTAAAATTTTGTGGATGAAAAAAGAGGAACCGGAAAACTTTGCAAAAATAGCAAAGATTATGCTGCCCAAAGATTATCTTGCATATCAGATGTCGGGAAGCTTTTGCACAGATTATTCGGATGCCTCAGGGATGCTTTTATTGGATGTGGAGCATAAATGCTGGTCAAAGGAGATGCTGGAAATCTGCGGGATCAGGGAAGCTCAGCTTCCAAAGCTGTACGAGAGTTATGAAGTGGTAGGAACTCTCAGAGCTGAGATGGCAGAGAGACTTGGATTATCAGAAAATGTAAAAGTAGTTGCGGGAGCCGGAGATAATGCCGCTGCCGCAGTGGGAACCGGAACGGTTGGAGAGGGGATGTGCAATATTTCTCTGGGAACTTCTGGAACAATTTTTATTTCCAGCACAACCTTCGGTGTGGATCAAAATAATGCTCTGCACTCTTTTGATCATGCGGATGGATACTATCACTTGATGGGCTGTATGCTCAGCGCGGCATCCTGCAATAAATGGTGGATGGAGGAAATTTTAAAAACCGCCGAGTATCAAGAAGAGCAGGAAGGAATTGAAAGGCTGGGAGAAAATGATGTATTCTATCTTCCGTATCTGATGGGAGAGCGTTCTCCGCATAACGATCCAAAGGCAAGAGCTGTCTTTTTGGGAATGACCATGGATACCACAAGAAAAGATATGACGCAGGCAGTGCTGGAAGGCGTTGCCTTTGGGCTTCGAGATTCGCTGGAGGTTGCCAGAAGTCTCGGAATTGATATCGAGCGGACGAAAATTTGCGGAGGAGGAGCCAAGAGCCCTCTTTGGAAGAAAATTATTGCCAATGTGATGAATTTAAAGGTGGATGTCATTGAGAGTGAAGAAGGACCAGGATATGGAGCCGCAATGCTGGCGGCAGTGGGATGCGGGGCATATCGGAATGTCCGGGAGGCGGCCAAGCAGCTGATAAATGTTGTGGATACTGTGGACCCAGACCCAGAACTGGTATTAAAATATGAAAAAAAATATCAGAAATTCCGGAAGTTGTATCCGGCATTAAAAGATATCTTTTAGGAGAGTCAGAATGTTAAATCAGCGTCAAATTGAAATATTATTAGAATTTTGCAATCATACGGAGGAATATCTAACAGCTTCGTATTTTGCGGATAAGTTAAGTGTAAGTTTAAGAACGGTTCAGGGAGATATGAAGGCGATCAAACAGGAATTAGAGGAAGAATCCTGCGCGTGTATTGTGTCAAAGGCTTCCAAAGGAAGTTGTATTGAGGTGAAAGATTCCGACGAATTTTCAGCTTTTGTAAATTCGTTGTATCAGCAATATACAACGGTTTCGCTGAATTACCCTACCAGCCGCATCAGCAAAATCCTGCTGCTTCTTTTGAACCGGCACCGGGCTGTGACTCTTTCAGAGATGGAGGAGAAATTTTTTGTGTCCAAATCCACGCTGCAGAATGACCTTCGGAAAGTAGAAGAAATTTTGGACAGGTTTCATCTGGAGCTAATGAAAGGCAGTAATAAGGTTATGGTGGACGGATTTGAAATCAATAAACGGCGCTGTCTTGCAGAGCAGGATCTATATCTTGCCCATATAAAAAATGAACGAGGGATGTCTTACATTGATGAGCGCCAGCTGGCAAAAATTAAAAATATTCTGACGGAAGAGTTTGTGGAGCACAAATTTCACATTATGGATACCGATTTTAACAATGCCATTTTGTTTTTGAATATTTCCATTTGCCGTGCAGGAGACGGATTTTATATTCAGCCCAATGAGCTTTCCATTACAGAGGCGCAGCTGGGCGGCGAGTATGTCATTGCAAAGGATGTCTTTGAAAAGATCGGACGGCGTTTTTTTATTAAGATTACAGAGGAAGAAATTCTTTATTTTGCATTATACTTGAAGGGACAGGGGAACAACAGAGATTCGGAGACAATTACGCCGGAAATGAATGAGTTTATCTCAGAATCGCTGGAATCCATTCGTAAAAATTTTGGTATGGATTTTACCGATAATATTAACCTGAGAATTACTCTGGCGCTTCATTGTGTTTCTTTGAGCATCCGTCTTCAGTACAATATGCAGATGAAGAATGATATGCTGGATTATATTAGAGAGACCTTTCCTCTTGGATATGATATCGGAGCGTACTTTGGATTTCTGTTATCCCAGAAGTACGGAGAGAAGGTCACAGAAGATGAAGTTGCCCTTTTGGCGGTTCATTTTTACAGCAGTCTTTTGGAATTAAATCAGCGATCCGATAAGGTGAAAATTTTGGTGATCTCGTCTCTCAAAAACAGTATGACGTTGTTGTTAAAACAGACGCTTCTGCGCTGGTTTTCGGATCGGGTAAAAGCCGTAGATTTTATGAACGCTATGGATGTCACAGAAGAGGCGCTGGATGAATATGAGATTTTTTTGACGACAGAAAAAGAGGATTTCTTTGAAAAAGGGCTGGCAATGTATGTGGATGCATTTCCGAATCAGCATGATTATATGAATATAAAACTGAATTTGGATGGATTTAAAAAGATTGAGGATATTTTAGATATTTTTCATCCTGAGTTGTTTGATCAGGTCAAAGTGTCTACGAAAGAAAAGATTTTAAAGACTCTCTGCGATAAATCTTCGGATTATTTTCAGATTGAGGGACTGCACTCACAGGTTTTTAAAAGGGAGGAGATTGGGAGTACTTTTTTTAGTAAGCAGATTGCAGTGCCTCATCCAATGTATGCGGTTTCATCTGATACTTTTATCTCGGTCTGCGTAGCAAGTCAGCCGGTTGTATGGGACGAGGAAAAAAATGAAGTCCATTTAGTGATGTTGATGCATATTGGAAAAAATAATAACCAGGCATTTCAGCTGTGGGATTATATATCTAAGATTTTCGCAGATAAAATGCTGGTAGAAAAGCTTTTGGAGAATCCGAGTTACGATCATTTTATGAATTTGATGAAGGAAGCTCTGGAGGCTGGAATTCATAAGACAGAAACCATATAAAGATAAGAGCGGGGCACATAAGCCAAAATATGAAAAAAACATCGGTTCAATTCAACTGAATCGATGTTTTTTCATATAAGAAAATATCTAAAAGGGATTATTCATTAATGATGGATACCAGTTCCACCGCCTTATTACTGACATTTTTTATAGACTGGAGACTTAGTCCAATGACATTCACCTCGTTGTGGTTCTGTTCATAAGCCTCTCCGAAAGTGGAAATAAAAGCTTTTCTGAGATCGGAACCGTAGTTTACCTTTAACAAGTTAAATTCCTTTGCCTTTCTTATGGTATCAAACGGGATTCCGGAGCCTCCGTGCATAACCAGAGGAACCGGAGAGATTTTGGAGATCTTTTCCAACAACGCAAGATCGACTTTCGGCTCAATATCAAGACCATGAACATTTCCTACGGCAACGGCAAGGAGATCACAACCGGTTTGCGCCACGAAATCAGCTACCATATCCGGATCCGTTTTCGCGTCGGCTTCATTTACAATATCTTCTTCTTTTCCCTGAAGACATCCAAGCTCTGCCTCCACCGGAACGTTATAGAAATGGCAATATTCTACAGCTCTTTTGACCTCTTCGATGTTTTCTTCAAAAGGAAGATGTGAGGCATCAATCATAATGGAAGTAAAGCCGGCATTGACACATGCTTTTACATCCTCGTAAGATTTTCCGTGATCCAAATGGAGCCCGATCGGTACATCGCTGTCTGCCAGAGCTTTTCGGGTTAAATATACGATGGCCTCCGGATCAGATAATCTCAGGTTATTAGAGGAGATCTGAATATAACCAGGTAGGGACGCTCTGTTTAATCCCTTCGCAATCGCATAAGTCATTTCCAGATTGGTGGTATTAAATGCAGGAAGCATATAATGATGTTTTTGTGCGTATTTCATTAAATCAAATCCATTTACAATTTTCATTTCTTTTTGTTGCGGCTGCTGTAAGCCGTTTCCTCCTTTTTATTCATAATAATCAGTGATTGGATATTTGCTGCTGTCTGTACGTACTGAGCTTGCTTTCATTATATATAGAATTTCTCGTTGGGAAGTTTTATTTATTGCAGTGTTCTTTACGCAATTGGATTTGAATTTTCAAAGAAAAAATGCACAAAGAATTGCGTAATGAATCATGCAATCAGCTGATGGAAAATGCGGCATTGATGGTGCAAATGTTTATGAAAAAATCCCCAGAACCCATGCTATACTGAAATCACATCAAAGATGGCAGATCAAAAGATGGAAAAAAGGAGGAAGAGTAATGAAGGTCATCGCGGTATCTCACGGAAGTTATTCCAAAGGGCTTTTAGATAGTGTGCAGATGCTGGTAGGAGAGCAGGAGAATTTTGTGGCATATGGTTTATTTCCGGAGCAGACGGTTGCAGCCTTGACAGAGCAGCTGGAAAAGGAAGTAGAGCAGACTCCGGACGGGGAAGAAATCTTGTTTCTAACAGATTTATTCCATGGAAGTCCGTTTAACGCAGTCGTCTCTTTAATGAGAAATCATCAGTTTCATCATATTACGGGAATTAACATCCCATTGGCAGTGGAAGTTATGATGGGACGATATGCGGACAAAGGCGCAGAAGAAATTTGCCGGGAAATTCTTAAAGCAGCGCCGGACACAGTGAAGTACGTAAATCAGCTATTTGAAGAGGAAGAGGAGGACGAAGAATGAAAAATGTTGTGTTAGCAAGAGTGGATGATCGTTTAATTCACGGGGAAGTTGTTTCTGTTTGGACGCCGAGTCTTAACGTGAATCGAATCATTGTGGTGGATGATGAGGTGGCGGCAGATAAGTTTAATAAACGTGTTATCAAGGCACTGGCTCCCAACGGAGTAAAAGTCAATGTATACGGAACAGAAAAAGGGGCGGATATTCTTCAGAGGGATTCCAAAGATCCCAACGAGAGAGTTATGATTCTTACAAAAACTCCAATCACTTATGATAAAATGGCAGACCTCGGGTTGAAATTAAATGATGTCAATTTGGGGGGGATGGGACTTCGAGGAGAGAGAACGCCGTTTATCAAAAATGTCGCTTGTTCTCCAGATGAGATTACAGCAATTAAAAACTTAAGAGAAAAAAATGTTCATGTCTATTATCAGCTGGTACCGGAACAACAGGTAATTGAAGTGGATGGATACTTGGACAAATAAAAGGAGGAGATTTATATGGAAATGACCATTGTACAGGCAATTCTATGTGGAGTCGTTTACTGGCTTGCCGTTGGAAACCTGCCGTTTGTAGGACTTTGGTCACTGCAAAGACCGTTGGTATGCGGAATGATTACTGGTTTAATTCTGGGACATCTGGTACAGGGAGCAGTGATTGGCGCAACAATTAACCTTGTGTATCTTGGATTTATGTCAGCCGGAGGAAGTATGCCGGCAGATATGGGCCTGGCAGGTGTGCTGGGAACAGCTTATGCCATCGTCGGAGGACTGGATACCGATACTGCTTTGGCGCTTGCAGTTCCGATTGGTATTCTCGGAACTCTGGTATGGGCAGGACGTATGACCTTTGACTGTTTCTTTGTTCACGTTGCAGATAAATATATTGAGAAAGAACAGTACAATAAGATATGGATTGCAAATGTATTGCTTCCGCAGATTATGTGCTTTTGCATGACCGCAATTCCTTGTGCGCTGGCAGCGTATTTTGGATCAAACTATATTCAGGGAATCTTAAATATGTTAAGTGGTAAGGTACTGACTGTCTTCCAGATTATCGGTGGTTTAATGCCGGCGCTTGGAATTGCGATTACGCTGCAGTATATCTTTAAAGGAGAGTCCAGAGTGTTTCTGTTTGCGGGATTTTTGCTGGCAGTGTATTCAAAATTGCCGTTGCTGACGTTAGGGATTATAGCGCTTTTGGTGGCGATTGTATATGTTCAGGCAACTTCTGCAGCAAAACCGGCAGCAGCAGGTGCAGGTTATGATGATGAAGATGACGAGGAGGACGATTAAGATGGAAGAAAAGAAGAAAAGTTTAATCCCGAAAGCCGCCTTAATCAAAGCCTGGCTCATTTGGGAGACATTTCCGCAGACATGTTATAACTATGAGAGAATGATGGGACAGGTAGTTGCTCATATGTTCTCTGCAATCATTCAATTTTTGTATAAAGAAGATCCTGCGAAGCGCAAGGAAGTTATGAAGCGTGAAATCGAGTTCTTTAATGTGCATATTGAGTTTGGAGCATGTATTCTTGGTATGGCAGTGGCTCTGGAAGAACAAAAAGCCATGGGAGAGGAAATACCCGGTGAATTTATTACCAATTTAAAGACCTCTCTTATGGGACCTCTGGCAGGAATGGGAGATACGATCTGGCAGGGTGTGGTCATCCCGATTCTCTTGGCAGTGTGTATTGACCTGACACGTTCCGGGGACGGAAATGTCTGGGGAGCAATTCTCTATGCCGTTGTCATTGTAGCGGCTGCTTATGCCTTAAGTTACTGGAATTTTATGTTTGGATATAAAGCCGGAAGTGAAGCGATCATGGATTTCCTTGAGAAAGGAATCTTAAACAAACTGATCAAAGGCGCATCCATTATGGGATGTATGGTAATGGGCGGTCTGGTCGTAAATTATGTAAAAGCAGAGTGCGGATTGAAAATCGTAAGCTCTACGACAACTTACAGTATTCAGGAAAATTTCTTAGATCAGGTTTGTCCGAGTCTTCTTCCTTTGGCAGTGACCATGCTGGTTTACTATCTGATGAACAAACGGAGATGGTCTTCTTTAAAGATTATCGGATTGATTATTGTCATTGGAATCGTGGGAGGCGTTACAGGAATTTTAGCTTATTCTTAAGCTGTAGAACACAAAGGGGAGGCGAGGAAGCTTCCCCTTTCTAAAAAAGAAAGAAGTGTGGGAATTATGAAAGCAATTGTTTTAAATCAGCCAAAAGATTTTGAAATAAAAGAAATAGAACAGCCGCAGGTTGGAGAAGATGAAGTTTTGCTGAGAGTTCGGGCATCTGGAATTTGTACCAACGATGTAAGGGATTTTAACGGAGACTGCAGCTACAGCTATCCCAGAATCGGCGGTCATGAGTATGGAGGTGTCATTGAAAAGATAGGCGCCGGAGTTTCCAAAGAGCGCTTTCATGTGGGGCAGAAAGCGGTACAGTACATTATTGATGACTGTAAGGAATGTTTTTTCTGCAAACACGGAGATGAAAATATTTGTGAGGAACATGCCAAAAGCAAAATTTTTCAAAATCCTGATGGACTATCCGGCTATGGCGGATTTGGGGAATATGTTGCGGCAAAAGCCGAAGATTTGTTTCTTTATCCAAAGGATACCTCTTTTGAGAAAATGGCGTTTACCGAGCCGCTGGCTTGTGTGATTAACAGCATTAACCGTACGGACATTCAATTTGGAGATGATGTGGTTGTCATCGGAGGCGGAATAATGGGGCTTTTGCACGTCATGCTGCTGAAGCAAAGAGGAGCGAGAGTTATATTAAGCGAGCCGCTGAAAGAGCGCAGGGAGAAGGCCCTTCATCTTGGATGTGACGATGTCATTGATCCGATTCAGGAGGATGCGGTAAAAGCGGTGAGAAATCTGACAGAAGGAAGAGGCGCTTTGTTTGTGTTTAATACGACGGCAATTCCCGCAATTGCAGGACAGGCAGTGGAAATGACGGCGCCGACCGGGACAACTGTGATGTTTAGCTCCATTCATCCAAATGAGCCGGTGCCGGTGGATATGGGGGCTGTTCATTCCTATCAAAAAACCATTACAGGGGCAGTCAGTCCCACCATTGCATCATTCCATCAGGCAGTACAAATGATTGGAAAAGGGCTGATTGATCCGACGGTTCTGACAGAAGCGATTTATGATTATAAAGATTTTGATCAGGCAATTACAGCCGCATCAAAATCAGATACTTATAAAGTGATTTTGAAATTTGGAGAATAGCCGATGAAATACTATATTGGAATTGATATGGGAACTTCTTCTGTAAAAGTAACATGCATTCAGGAGACAGGGGAACTTTTTTGTGAAAAAAGCAGTGAATATGAAATACAAGAACCAAGGTCCGGGTGGAAAGAGATTGACCCGGAAATTTGGATGAACGGATTGGATCAGGCGTTAACAGAGCTTTTGAAAGAAATAGATCCACAGATGGTAGAAGCCATCGGGGTGACCGGCCAAATGCACACTCTGGTTGTTTTAAATCAAAATGGGAAGTATGTTCGCCCTGCGCTGATGTGGAACGATACGAGAACAGCAGATATGATTCCGGCATTAAAGCAGCAAATTGGGAACTGTCAGGAAGTTTCCTATATTTCCAATATTATTTCCACCGGAAGTCCGGCGGCGAATCTTTTCTGGCTGAAAGAAAATGAACCGGCTCATTTTGAAAAAATACATAAATTTTTAATCGGACCGGATTATCTTGTGTTTCGTCTGACCGGACAGATACAGACAGATTACTGTGAGGCATCCACATCATCCTTGTGTGATTTAAAAACGGGAGCCTGGTCAGAAGAGATGCGAAATCTGCTTGGATTTCCGGAAGAAATTTATCCGGAGATTCATGGAAGCTGCGAAACAGCAGGATATGTAACGGAGGAATGGCAAAAACGATATCATTTGAGAGAGGGTGTCAGAGTCTTAGTCGGAACCGGAGATAATCCGGCAGCGGCAATTTCTACAGGGTGTTTTGCAGGAAACGAACCGGTATTGTCGCTGGGCACCTCGGGGGTTCTTATGTATCCAAGAAGGAAGATGGATTTCTCATCGAAAGGGAAGAATATCTTGTTTTCTATGGATGGAAAAGATATTTTTATTCTTGTACAGGGTGTGGTACAATCAACAGGAAGCAGTCTTGCATGGTGGATAAAACATATATTGAATGTTGCTGATTTTTCAGCGGAGGCCGGAGAAACGGAGCTGTCTCATCTGGGAGAAAGCAGTCTGATTTTTTATCCCCATCTGGTTGGTGATAAGACCATTTATCAAAATCCAAAGCTGCGAGGAGCTTTTTTGGGAATCGGAACCGATGTTACAAGAAAGGATATGACTGTCGCAGTGATGGAGGGAATTGCCTTTGCGGTGAAACAGCTTGTGGAAGTGATGCGGATTCCTAAAGAGGACTTGACAAAGCTTAGAGTAACCGGAGGCGGATCACAAAATAAGGTTTGGATGCAAATCCTTGCCGATGTATTAGATACCGAAGTCTGCCAGCTTCAGAGTGGATCAGGAGCCGGATATGGCATAGCTTTGGCAGCGGCTTGTGAAAATCAACAATCAATGGGAGAAATGATTCAGCATACCGTTTCTGTTAAAGAAGTTTTTGCGCCAAGAAAGTACAATGTACATTTATATGCAAAAAAATATAAAAAATATTTAAAGGTGTATGAGGCGCTTCAGTGTATATACCGGGAGGAAGAACAATGAAGACTTGTGATGTATGTAAAAAAACCTTGGGAATGTTTCATAAATTTCGCTACGCAGATGGATATATTTGTAAGGAGTGTTATAAAAAGGCCAGCGGGCACTTTACAGAAACCATTGTAAAAAAGAGTCTTCCGGAAATTGTAAAGCTTTGTCAGGCATATGAAGAGACGCAGGAAGAAGAATTCCAGATTACCGGAAAGATCGGGAATTTTTTATTAGTCGATGAGACACAGAAAAAAATCTGTCTCCCCAATAATCGAATGATAAAAAAAGAAGCGGCTCTCCCGGAATTCTATGGGGTGGATGCGATAGAATCCTGTGAGATTGCGGTACGTCCAAAACAGTCGTTGGAGGAGCTGGAGGAAAAAGTGAAGAAGCGGCAGGAAGGCACGGTACAGAGCTTAAAAGTTGTGATTGGAGTCCGGGGAAAGTCGAAACCGGCGGAGATTGTTTTAATTGCCAATCCAGTGCGGATCAAGAGCTATGCATTTCGTCAGTCCTACCAGTTTGCACAGAAAATTAAGGAAGAACTTGACCGGCTCAAAACAGAATCTGAGGAGTAAAGGAGGGAAATCAGGTGAGACAATTTCAATATATTGTCCGGGCGTCGGTAGGACTTCACGCGCGGCCGGCCATGATCCTGGCACAGAAAGCCTCCATGTATCAGAGCAGAATCGATGTTTCTTATAAGGGAAAAACAGTCAATGCGAAGAATGTGATGGAGCTGTTAACCCTGAGGGCTTATCAGGGAGCGGAAGTAATGTTTACAATCGAGGGAGAAGACGAAGATTTATCGGCTTCGGAGCTGATTGAATTTTGTAAAAAAAATATCTAGTTGTGAAAAACGTCCCGATCAATGAAAATCAGACACATTGATCGGGGCGTTCTTGTGTATCTCTGTCTCTGATCATTTCCACAGGGCACAACTGATTCGGAAACCATGGAAAAAACCGCATAAATACTTGAATCAAAGTGGTTGAAGTGGTATATTAAACATTAATAGCAAGGAGAGAAAGATGGAAAATTTAAAGAAAGAAATTGAGCAACTAAAAAACGAGAAAAATGCGGTGCTGCTTGCCCATTATTATGTAGATGATGAAGTTCAGGCGATTGCCGATTATGTAGGTGATTCCTATTATCTGGCAAAGATTGCCCTGAAGGAGTCGAAAGATGTAATTTGCTTTGCAGGAGTAAACTTTATGGGGGAGAGCGCTAAAATTTTAAATCCTGACCGAACAGTGATTATGCCGGATCAGAAGGCAGACTGTCCGATGGCACATATGGTAGACGTTGAGAAAATTGAAGCGGTCCGAAAGGAATATGAGGATCTGGCAGTGGTTTGTTACATTAATTCCACAGCGGAAATTAAAGCTCATTCCGATGTCTGTGTGACATCATCCAATGCATTAAAGGTTGTGAAAGCGCTGCCGCAGAAGAACATTTTCTTTGTGCCGGATGAGAATCTCGGAAGATATGTGGGAAGCCAGCTTCCAGAAAAGAATTTTATTTATAATGACGGATTCTGCCATGTACATAAGAGTATTACAAAAGAAAATGTTTTGAAGGCAAAAGAAGTACATAAAGAAGCAGAAATTCTGGTACATCCGGAATGTACTCCGGATGTGGTGGCATTGGCGGATTATGTGGGCAGTACGTCCGGGATTATTGACTATGCGACTGCGTCAAAGAATAAGGTATTTATTATTTGTACAGAGATGGGGGTTCTTTATGAATTAAAACAAAAGAATCCGGATAAAATTTTTTATTCAGTAGGACATCGTCAATTTTGTCCGAATATGAAAAGAATTACTTTGGAAAATGTACGCGATACACTAAGAGATTTAAAAAATCAGGTAGAACTTCCGGAAGAACTGCGCCTGAATGCGAAAAAAGCATTGGATGAGATGCTTCGCATCGCGGGATAAAAAGGAATAGAAGGCCTAAGAAAGGGACAAAGAGATTATGAAATCAGCAGATGTAGTCATTGTGGGAACCGGTGCAGCCGGATTATTCCATGCCCTATTTCTTCCGCAGGATTACAAAGTTATTATGATTACAAAAAAAGAGGTGGAGGACAGTGACTCGTTTTTGGCACAGGGCGGTATTTCGGCGCTGAAGAATGAGCAGGATTATGAGGCGTATTTTGAAGATACGATGAAGGCCGGTCATTATGAGAATGATAAAGATGCTGTGAAAAAAATGATTCTGGAATCACCGGAAATTATACAGGATTTAAAAGATTACGGCGTGCAGTTTGATCTGAAAGACGGAGAAATTGAGTTTACAAGAGAAGGCGGACATTCTACGTTTCGGATTTTGCACCATGAAGATATGACGGGGCGGGAAATTACCAGCCATTTATATGAAAAGGTGAAGCGGCGCGGCAATATCCAAATTATGACGCATTGTGCGATGATTGATATCCTTGAGAAAGACGGAGTCTGTAAAGGAATTGTTTATCAGGACAAGCAGGGCGACATCAATGCAATTCAGGCTTCCAATACAGTTCTTGCCACAGGGGGATTGGGAGGACTGTTTAAAAACTCAACGAACTTTCCGCATCTCACAGCAGACAGTCTGGCAATCTGTCTGCGTCATGGGATTCGATTGGAAAATATAAATTATATACAAATTCACCCCACGACCTTTTATTCCAGGAAACCCGGGAGAAGATTTCTGATCTCAGAATCGGTTCGTGGAGAAGGGGCGTATCTTTTGGATAAAACCGGGAATCGTTTTACCGATGAGTTAAAACCGAGAGACGTTGTAACAGCAGCAATTCGCCGGCAGATGGAGAAAGACGGAGACGATCATGTATATCTTTCGGTGACGCATTTAGATGGAGAGAGAGTGAAACAGCGATTTCCGAATATTTATAAGCAGTGTTTAGAGGAAGGTTATGATATGACAAGAGAGCCGATTCCGGTCACGCCTGCTCAGCACTATTTTATGGGTGGAATTAAAGTGAATCTTGACAGCAAAACGTCTATGGATCATCTCTATGCAGTAGGAGAGACAAGCTGTAATGGGGTTCACGGAAAGAATCGTCTGGCAAGCAATTCTTTGCTGGAAGCGTTGGTGTTCGCGAAGGCGGCGGCAAAGGATATCCAAGCTCATCCGGAACCTTTTCAGTGGATCTCTCCAGATCTGGGAGACTACGACAGAGATCAGGAGAAGGTAAAGGAAGAAAATCGTAAGTTAGTTCTGGATGAAATTAAAAGAAAGGACAGGAGTTTTTATGATCAATGGTGTAACGATGAGAATTAATGTCGATGAGTACTTGATGAATGCACTGAAAGAGGATATTACCGGAGAAGATGTAAGTACCAATGCCGTGATGCCGGAGTCCAAACAAGGAAAAGTGGATCTCATCTGCAAAGAAGATGGCGTCATCTGCGGTCTGGAAGTTTTTCAGAGAGTGTTTCAGCTTTTGGACGATCAGGTGGTTTTTGAAACTGATTTAAAAGACGGGGATGAAGTAAAAAAAGGCGATTTGATGGGAGTGCTGACCGGAGATATCCGCGCGTTGCTGTCCGGGGAGCGGGTCGCATTGAATTATCTTCAGAGGATGAGCGGTATTGCGACGATGACACGTCAGCTGTCCAAAGAACTGGAGGGTTCTGGAACAAAACTTTTAGATACCAGAAAAACAACGCCGAATATGCGGCCGTTTGAAAAATATGCAGTGACTGTGGGAGGCGGATACAACCATCGTTACAATTTATCCGATGGTGTGATGTTAAAGGACAATCATATCGGAGCAGCCGGCGGAATTCGTCAGGCTGTTTATATGGCAAGAGAATATGCACCGTTTGTCCGGAAAATTGAGGTGGAGACGGAGAATCTCTCGATGGTGAATGAGGCGTTGGAGGCAGGTGCAGATATTATCATGCTGGATAATATGGATGATGAAACTATGAGAGAAGCCGTGAAGATGATTGACGGAAGAGCCGAGACGGAATGCTCCGGAAATGTCACAAAAGAACGGCTTGCGGCGATTCGGGAGATTGGCGTGGATTATGTATCCTGCGGTGCTCTGACCCACTCAGCGCCGATTATGGATATTTCATTAAAGAATTTGGTACCGTTGGAATGAAGGATGAAATCAGATTTCAGAACTGCTATGATATAGATTTGAAAGTCATGAAACAATATGCCAAATATGTGTTTTGCAGATCTACCAGAATTTTGGGAATAATTTTGATGATTGTTTCCGCAGGGGCGCTTGCAGTCAGTCTGGGGATTGGAAGTTCATGGTCAGAAAGTCTCTTGTTTATTCTGTGCTTTCTGGGGGGACTGCTCATTTACAGTTATTATATTGTGATTCTAAAGGTTATGAAGCGTCAGATGAAAGAGTCTGAGGGCAGAGATCTGCCGGAATGTGTGATTGATTTTACAGAAGATGGCATTCAATGGAAGCAGGGATCTGCAGAGGCAGCATATGAGTATCGAAACCTGAAGAAAATTTACAGTCTTCCTGAGATCTATGCGCTGGTGATGATGCCAAATCAGGCAGTGTTAGTAAAAAAGGGTTGTTTTTCAAAAGGGAAAGAAGAGGAATTTGAACAGTTCCTTCAAAAGAAAATGATGTAAAAATAAAGGATGACACAAAACATTTTCGTTTTGTGCCATCCTTTTTGTGTGGCAGGCAAAAACCGTTTGGCAGATTCCGCCACAGGCGCAGAATCCTGAAGGAAGGATTCCTTTATACAGTAATGAAGCCCATTCCCTCCAGAATAGAGAATGCAAGAATTGCAAGAATACAAATTGGGGCAATGTATCGAATCATTACTAAAAACAGGGATTTTCGATGAAATTTTCCAGAGCTTTCTACTTCGTCGATAATCATTTGCGGTTTTATAATATAAGCTGCAAAGATGCAGGTTAAAAATGCTGCGATCGGCATTAAAACACTGTTGCTCAGGAAATCGAAGAAATCCAGGAAAGTAAATCCGAGAATCTTAATATGTCCCCAAACACCGAATCCAAGGGAGGACGGTACTGCCATAAGCAGCGCGATGACAAATAGTAAGATGCATGCGGTAATTCGTTTCATATGGAAACGATCTGTTACGACTGCTACCAGTGTCTCCAGCAAAGAGATGGAGGAGGTCAGCGCCGCAAATAAAACAAGAATAAAGAAGACAGCGCCGATGCCGTTGCTGAATGCCATACTGTCAAAAACTTTTGGAAGCATGACAAACATCAGCGATGGTCCTTTGGCAAGCATAGAGGCGTCTCCGTTGGAAAATACAAAGACTGCAGGAACGATCATCAGACCTGCCAGAAAGGCAACGCCTGTATCAAAGCATTCCACCTGAGTGACAGATTTTTCTAAATCTGAATTTTTCGGCATATAAGAACCGAATGTAATCATGATACCCATGGCCAGGGACATGGAATAAAAAAGCTGTCCTAAAGCGGCAAGGAAAGTTGTAGGTCCAAAATCCTTTAGGTTTGGTTTTAAATAATAAATGACACCTTCCAAAGCGCCGGGTCTTGTAATACAGAAAACAGAAACTCCAATCAGCAGTACAATGAGAATTGGCATCATAAAAGTACTGACGCGCTCAATTCCGCTTTTGACTCCGAAAGCAACAATCACGGTTGTGACAAGGAGGAAGAGTGTTAAAAATATCATAGGCTCTGCAGACTTCCCGATAAATTCAGTAAAAAATGTATCCGAAGCCGCAGCGTGAATTTTGCCCTGAAGAGATACCAAAGTATATTTGGTAACCCATCCTCCGATGACGCAGTAATAAGGGAAGATGATAAAAGGGATAAAAGTCGTCAGAAAACCAATAAAAGCATATTTTTTACGGAAATGTCCGAATGCCTCCAAGGCGCTGGTTCCCGCCTTTCTTCCCAGAGCGACCTCTGTGATCATCAAAGTAAATCCAAACGTTAAAGTTAAGATTAAGTAAATTAACAGAAAACTTCCGCCGCCGTATTTGGCTGCCAGGTATGGAAATCTCCATATATTTCCAAGCCCTACGGCGGATCCTGCGGTCGCAAGAACGAATCCAATGCGGCTTGAGAATCCGCTTCTCTCATGTGACATAAATGATTACCTTCTTTCATATATTTTTTCTTAAATAACGTCGACGTCCTCTCCGGCAAGGACGGCGTTCATATTGCGGACAGAGCACATCTTTCCGCACATCGTACAAGTATCTTCTCGTTCGGGCGTTGACTCTGCACGATAGCGTTTTGCTTTTTCCGGATCAAGAGCCAGCTCAAATTGCCTGTTCCAGTCAAGTTTTTGTCTTGCCTCAGCCATTTGGTTGTCCCAGTCAATTGCACCCTTGATGCCTTTGGCAATATCTGCGGCATGGGCAGCAATTTTAGAAGCCATAATCCCTTCTTTCACATCCTCCACATTCGGGAGACGGAGATGCTCGGCAGGGGTTACATAGCATAAAAAGCTTGCTCCGGAAGCAGCGGCAATTGCGCCTCCGATGGCAGATGTAATGTGATCATATCCTGGAGCGACATCCGTGACAATCGGTCCCAGAACATAAAATGGAGCGCCATGGCAGATGGTTTGCTGAATCTTCATATTTGCCTGAATTTGATCCATCGGCATATGTCCCGGTCCTTCAATCATAACCTGTACGTCGCGTTTCCATGCACGGGCAGTCAGTTCGCCTAAGGTGACAAGTTCTTCAATCTGTGAAATATCACTGGCATCGGCAAGGCATCCCGGACGGCAGGCATCTCCAAGGCTTAAAGTAACGTCATATTCATTGCAAATATCAAGAATTTCATCATAGTATTCAAAGAACGGATTTTCATTTCCGGTTGCTTCCATCCACGCAAAAATTAAAGATCCGCCGCGAGATACAATGTTCATTTTACGTTTCATTGCTTTGAAACGATCGGCAGTATTGCGGTTTATACCGCAGTGGATGGTCATAAAATCCACACCGTCCTCTGCATGCATGCGGAAGACGTCAATCCATTCTCTGGATGTAATAGATTTTAACGCTTTATTATAATATACAATGGCATCATAAATCGGAACCGTACCGAGAATGGCAGGGCATTCCCGCACCAGTTTTTTTCGAAAGGTATGGGTATCTCCGAAAGAAGACAGGTCCATAATGGCTTCGGCGCCCATGTTGACAGCACTCTTTACTTTTTCCATCTCTACATCCAGGTCCAGACAATCTCTGGATGTTCCAAGATTCACATTAATCTTTGTTTTTAAAGAGTTCCCGATTCCAAAAGGTTTCAGACAGGTGTGATTTTTGTTGGCAGGGATCACAATGGTTCCCGCGGCAACTTCTTTCATAAGTTCTTGTGGATCCATTCCCTCATAGGAAGCCACAGCTTCCATTTCTTTTGTGACGATTCCCTGTCGTGCTGCGTTCATCTGTGTTGTGTAAGTCATAATTTTAACCTCCAAAAATAGAAATTTTGGGAGACTCTTCAATAATTCAAAGCATCCAAATCCCTACGGCGGCATTACCCGCATCAGGTCCATGGTCGAAGTCTTCGCTTCCTCTCAGCTAAGGATATTACCTTTTCAGCTCCCATTTTAGTTACCCTAACATTGTAGCATTGAAAATCCACATTCGCAACTAAATAAGACAGAAATGGTATTTTAAATGCTAAAAACGTGATATAATAAGATTTCAAGGGAAAACTGAAGGAGAAGAAGAGAATGCCAAGTTTAATTTTAGAGGGAGGAACCTTCCGGCCGATTTTCAGCGCAGGTGTTTTAGATGCTTTATTAGAGGAAGATTTAATGTTTCCGTATGTGATCGGTGTATCAGCTGGAATCTGCGATGGATTTTCTTACGTATCCAAACAAAAGGGACGGAATCTTCAGATGTTAATGAATCATCGGAATGATCCGAGATACATTGGAAAAAGGAATCTTTGGAGGGAGAAGAGCCTGTTTGGACTGGACTTTGTCTACAATATTATGCCCAATAAGTTGTATCCGTTTGATTGGGATACCTTTTATCAATATAAAGGAAAGATTCTGGTAGGTGTGACCAATGGATATACAGGACAGATTGAATATAAGAACGGGCGCAGACTGGATAAAAAATGTACCATGCTTCGTGCAACCTGTGCGCTCCCGCTGATTTTTCCGCCGATCTATATGGATGGAATTCCTTACTTTGACGGAGGTGTTTCTGACCCGATTCCGGTTCGCAAAGCGATGAGAGACGGCTATGAGAAACATTTGATTGTTTTGACACAGCCCAAAGGCTATCAAAAGAAATTAAGTACCAGCAACCGGGCGGCTGCCATTGCATTTCGCAGGAAATATCCGAGATTATCTGAGAGGATTTGCATGCGTCATAGAAATTATAATTATACGGTGTCATTTTGTGAGCGCCTGGAGCGGGAAGGGAAAGCTGTGATTTTGCGCCCGGAGTATCCGATTGACAGTCTGGAAAAAGATATTGATGTGTTAAAGAGTACTTACGATATGGGATATCGTATGACAAAAGAACGAATTGGGGCAATCCGAGAGTTATTTTGCAATCCAGGAAAGTCAGAAGCAGGGCATGCGTGAATTCACAGCCTTGCGGTTGGGCGGACTTCGTCCGATAAGGTATACCCGCAGGGCATGCGTGAATTCATAGCCTTGCGGCTGGACGGACTTCGTCCGATAAGGTATAATAAAAATAGAAGTTTATAAAGTCCTGTGGAAAAGAGGTGACGGCAGTGGCAAAGATACTGGTTTCAGATCGAAACTATATAGACGAATTGGCAACCAACCAGACCAGGAATCTTATGGTAATGTGCGAGCGCCTGTTTTTGGACTTTGAGGATGAAGACGAGCCGGTGCAGATGGCGGTAAAAATAGCTCAAAAGCTTGTGGATATGCCGGAATTGATTGCAAAGATGGTGCAGCAGGATGCGATTTGCTTATTGGTTCAGCTGTGGGGCATGGAAGGTGAAACGTTTGCGGCAGAATTACATCCGGGGGAGCTTCAGCAGCTCCATTATCTTGGATTTTTGTCTTTAGAAGACGATGCTCTGATGGTAAATATGGAGGCAAAGGATTTATTTTTCTTTGTGCTGAAAAGTCGCAGACTTAAACCGATGATGGAAAAGTATACCAGATGGGAACGGATTATGTTCGGAATGTTGTTTCTATATGGAATTCTTGACGTATATGCTTGTTATACTATTTTTAAAAAGGTGACGGAGGATGAAGTCCGGTATCAGGAGATGGAAGAATTTTTGATGCTCCCTATGATCTTTTGGAGAGCGGGAGTTCTTCTCAGAAGTCAGCAGGATATGCGTTTGTTTATGGCGAGCCGTGAGGTTATGGATCGAAACAGAGTGTTCGACCAGTGGAATCAGAATGCAGACCTGCCTTTGAAGGAGCTGACGCAGGAGGAATATGAGGAACTTGCAGTGAGCAACGGGGTCATTCGCTGGGAAGGGATTCCGGAATTGTTTACATTTATTCAGGAAAAGATGGAAGACGATAAATATCAGGCAATGATGATTGTAAAATCCATTGTGCTGATGATACAAAATGGAATATCTTATTTGGATATTATTCTGGAATATACAAAATTTCTTGCGGAAGATTCCACAGCGGAGCAAAAGGAATGGAATCAACTGATTCGCAGAATTTATGATACTGTGCCTGTGTTCGGGCAAAAGGGATACACAAGAAAAGAATTGCAGCAAAAGCGGGAACCCCGGTTTTTGGTGATTGACGGAGGAAAACGCTAAGGAGGAAGAGATGAAGCAATCAACAGTGTTAGTAGTTGACGATGAAAAAGAAATTGCAGATTTCATTGAATTATATCTTAAAAATGAAAATTATAATGTGTTTAAGTTTTATAATGGAACCGATGCTCTCGCCTGTGTGGAACACGAAAGTATTGATTTGGCCATTTTGGATGTGATGCTTCCGGATATTGATGGATTTGAGATTTTAAAGCAAATTCGTCTTCAATATACGTTTCCGGTGATTATGCTTACGGCAAAGGTGTCATCCATGGATAAGATTAATGGATTAACACTGGGGGCAGATGACTATATTGAAAAACCGTTTGAACCGTTGGAGCTGATGGCAAGGGTCAAAGCGCAGCTTCGCCGTTTTATAAGATACAATGACGGAACGGGCAGCAGTCAGGAGGATACACAGGAGATCAGCGGGCTGATTTTGAATCGGGCAACCCATCAATGCCTGTATGGGGAAGAAGAAGTAACGCTGACCCCGTTGGAATTTTCCATTCTCTGGATTTTGACAAAGAACCGGGGAAAAGTAATCAGTTCGGAAAATCTTTTTGAACAGGTATGGAAGGAAAAGTATTTTAAGAACAATAATAATACGGTTATGGTCCATATCCGGCATCTGAGAGAAAAGCTCGGAGAGGTCATGGGGCATAAGGAATTAATTAAGACTGTTTGGGGAGTTGGATACAAAGTTGAGGAGTAAATATCGAAGTCTAAAGATAAGAATTATGATACAGACTCTGGGGATCAGTATTATTGTCGGCTTGATCGGATACTTCATTTTAGATATCTTTGTGGATGGCGTTTTGCAGGATCCTTTTGCGAAAACCATCGTCTATATATTTGAGAGAATCGGCATGGATGAAGTGGAAGCGATTCGGTTATATCGTCTTATTTTTTGGCAAAATAAGTCATTGATTGTCGGGATAGGTTTTTTCGGACTTTTTTTGCTTAGTTTTTATCTTGGAATGTCAAAGTTCACCACATATTTAAGACAGGTGGAATCGGGAATTCAGATGATTTTAAATGAATCGAAGGATAAGATTTCCTTGCCGCAGGAGCTGACTCCGCTGGAAAATAAGTTGAATGAGATCAAAGGGACGCTCAAGGAACAGCGCAGGATTGCAGAAGAAAGCGAACAGCGCAAAAATGATTTGATTGTATATCTTGCTCATGACTTAAAGACCCCGCTGACATCGATTATTGCATATTTGAGTCTGCTGCATGAAAGTCCGGAATTATCGGCGAAGCAGCGGGCAAAATATACAGGTATTTCGTTGGAGAAGGCAAAGCGCCTGGGGAAATTGATCAATGAATTTTTTGAGATTACCAGATATAATCTTCAGAATATTACATTGGATAAAAAAGAATTTTACCTCTATGTTCTGCTGGAGCAGGTGATGGATTCCTTTGCGCCGGTGTTTAAAAGCAAAGGGCTTCAGTGGAAGATTGAGGTAGATGATAAAATTTTAATTTGCGGTGATCCGGATCGGCTTGCCCGTGTGTTTGAGAATCTTTTGCGGAATGCAGTTTCTTACTGCTATCACAATTCGCTGGTGGAGGTTTACGGTGTGATCGAAGGCAGCAACGCAAAAATTTCCGTTCGCAATCAAGGAAAGACCATTCCGGAGCATCAGCTGAACAGTTTATTTGAAAAATTTTACAGATTAGATGAGGCGCGATCTTCTGAGACCGGCGGAGCAGGACTTGGACTTGCCATTGCCAGAGAGATTATTGAGCTTCATAGTGGAACGATTGAAGCAGCCAGCCGGAATGAGTATACGACATTCACCATAAGGCTGCCAAGAAAAAAGGAGGAATCATGAAAACAGTATACGTAATTGGACATCGTAATCCAGATACAGATTCTATTTGTTCTGCACTGGCTTACGCAAATCTGAAAAATGAGGCAGAAGGAGGAGGGTATCAGGCATACCGCGCCGGAAATGTAAACGGCGAGACGAGATATGTGCTGGATACTTTTGGTGTAGAGGAGCCAATCTATGTCAGCGATGTAAGACCGAGGCTTACAGATCTGAATCTGAATGCCATTGCGGGAGTTTCTAAAGACGATTCTTTGAAAGCTGCCCGTGATATGATGCAGAAACAAAAAATAGTGTCTCTCCCTGTGTTGGAAGGAAAGAAGATGATCGGTCTGGTTGCGATCAGCGATATCATGAATGCTACCATG
The DNA here is from genome assembly GCA_905213305.1 of uncultured Anaerostipes sp. Lineage (GTDB taxonomy): Bacteria > Bacillota > Clostridia > Lachnospirales > Lachnospiraceae > Anaerostipes. The sequence goes on along the minus strand of CAJMHU010000005.1, from coordinate 23,218 downwards.
GATGTTTATGATAACGAAATACTTGCCAAGGCAAAAACGCCGTATAAAAATGTGATTCAGACTCTGGATGGCACCTTACAGACCGGAGATGAGGAAGGAATCATCAGTGAAGGCAAGCTCACAGTATCTGCGGCAAGTGTGGATACCATGGAAGAGTTTGTTACAGCGAAGGATATTGTGATTGTGGCAAACCGGAGAAAAGCACAGCTGGGGGCTATTAAAACCGGGGTTCAGTGTATGGTTGTCTGTATGGATACCGCAGTAAATGAAGAAGTTTTAAAGCTTGCCAAAGAAAAAAATTGCCGCATTATTACAACGCCGTATGATACATTTACAGCAAGCCGTTTGATCTGCCAGTCTATTCCGGTTTCCCATGTGATGGCGACAGATACCATTGTCTCCTTTAACATTAATGATTACATTGATGATGTGAAAGAAGAGATGACGAAAAAGCGTTTCCGTTATTTCCCGGTGTTAAATTGCGATCACGAATTTCTGGGCTTTGTATCCAGACGTCGTTTGCTGGAATTTGATAAAAAACAGATGATTCTCGTGGATCACAATGAATTATCGCAGGCTGTGGAAGGTCTGGAAGAATGTGAGATTTTAGAAATCATTGACCATCATAGAATCGGAAGCCTTGAGACGGTATCACCGGTATATTTTAGAAATCAGCCGGTTGGATGTACCGGAACGATTGTTGCGCAGATGTACCGTGAACAGGGAATTGAGATTACCAGAGAGATGGCAGGGCTGATGTGTTCTGCGATTTTATCAGATACTTTAATGTTCCGTTCTCCAACCTGTACTCCGATCGATGAACAGACGGCAAGAGAGCTTGCGCAGATTGCAGGAATTGACGTGGAGGAACATGCCAAAGCAATGTTCCGTGCCGGAAGCGATTTAAGCGGAAAGACACCAAATGAGATATTCTATCAGGATTACAAGAAATTTAATGCAGATACCATCGACTTTGGTGTGGGACAGATTACTTCCATGGATCAGGGAGAATTGGATGCCATCAAAGAACCGATTCTTGCTTATATGGATTCCGTAAGAGAAGAACAGGGACTGGAGATGGTATTCTTTATGCTGACGAATATTTTAGAGGAGACCACACATCTTCTGATGTGCGGAGACGGAAGTCAGGATATTATTGAGCGCGCGTTTGAGGTAGAATCCGATGGGAAAGTTGCGGTTCTTCCGGGCGTTATGTCCAGAAAAAAACAGATGGTGCCGAATGTGCTCAATGCTTTTCAGAACTAAAAAAACGGTCAAGAATGTTTTGTCATTCTTGACCGTTTTTTTCCGAAACGGGTTTTATATATTTTAAATTATGGTATAAAAGCTTGGCAGTCATTCCCCAGATAATATACGTTTGATAGCGATAAAATGCAACTTCATACGTTCCTTTTGCCCAAGGATAATTTTTCCCTCCGGGAATATCCTTATATGGAAAAACCTCCCCGGGGCGAAAATCAATGGAGTTATAATAGAGCTCCGGTGGAGTTTCCAGAAAAAAATTCAGAGGAACTGTAAAGACCGACGATACTTCGTCAGGACTATATTGTCCCTGATAATCAGAGAGTTCTCCAAGAAAGGGTTCTACCCGAAGACCTGCAGGTGAGAGGAAATAATCCATCGGACCATAAACCGTTACATGACGATCCTCCAGGAGAAGTTCTTCTTTTGTTTCGCGAACGGCTGTTTCCAGAGAGGTTTCCCCGGGCTCCATGCGACCGCCGGGGAAACAAATTTCACCGGGCTGATGGTTTAATTTAGGGGAACGAACCTCAAATAGAATATGGTATCCGTCGCTTTTTGAAATCAGAGGAACCAGAACCGCGGACACCCGTTCTTTTTCCTGTTGGATCCGTGCTGGTCTGTGGTGTTTTAACTGTTCAAACATAGTTTCTCCTAGAATCTGAAATCACGTTTTCCTTCGTGAATATTTTCAATATATTGTTTTGCCTTTTCTTTGACAACAGGATTTGGAATCTTTTGAAGTGCCTCTTGAATTAACCGTTCTCCTTTTTCTTTTACTTCATCAGAGGCATAATCCTCCAGATATTCTTTTAATGTCATCAAGGCATTTGGGGCGCAGCAGTTGGCAATCTGCCCGGATTTTACAAGACTCATAAAACGATCTCCCGTTCGTCCCTCCCGATAGCAGGCAGTACAGAAACTCGGGATATGCCCCAGATCCATGAGCCATCCGATAATTTCATCCAGAGTACGTTCGTCATTTTTTTCAAATTGAGCAGAATTATCTTCCGGTTTTTCTTTTTCGGCGTAGCCGCCGACACTGGTGGAAGAAGCTCCGCTGATCTGTGAGACTCCGACTTTTAAAACTCGTTCTCTGGATTCCTGTGTCTCGCGGGTGGAAACAATGATTCCGGTGTAAGGAACCGCAATGCGCAAAATAGCGACAATCTTTTCAAAAACATCATCATTGATGGCATTCTCAAAATCTTCCGGGTTAATGTCGTCTGCAGGACGGATTCTCGGAACACTGATGGTGTGAGGTCCGACTCCGAATTTTGCTTCCAGATGTTCTGCGTGCATCAAAAGACCGGCAAAATCATAGCGGTACAGATCAAGACCGAATAATACACCGATTCCTACATCGTCAATTCCCGCAGTCATCGCGCGGTCCATAGCTTCCGTGTGATATGCATAATCGTGCTTGGGTCCTGTCGGATGGAGAATTTCGTAATTGTCTTTATGATATGTTTCCTGAAAGAGAATATAAGTTCCGATTCCTACATCCTTTAGCTTCTTATAGTTTTCTACGGTTGTTGCGGCAATATTCACGTTGACACGGCGAATTGCTCCGTTTTTATGTTTAATGCTGTAAATGGTTTTAATGCTTTCCAGTACATATTCGATTGGAATATTGACAGGGTCTTCTCCGGTTTCCAGAGCCAGTCGCTTGTGCCCCATATCCTGTAAAGCAATGACTTCTTTTTTTATTTCATCCTGAGTTAATTTTTTTCGTCGAATATGCTGATTCTTATAATGGTATGGACAGTAAGTACATCCGTTGACGCAATAGTTGGCAAGGTAAAGAGGGGCAAACATGACAATGCGGTTGCCGTAAAACTTTTCTTTAATTTTCATCGCAAGATCAAAAACTTGCTGCATGAGATCCGGATCCTCACAGGCAAGCAGCACGGAGGCTTCCCTGTGGGAAAGACCTTTTAAATTCTTTGCTTTTTCAATAATTTCTAAAATTAATTTTTGGTTGTCTTTATTGGCATCTGCATACGCAAGAGTATCTTTGATTTCCTGATCGTCGATAAACTCCTCTGCAATGCTGGATTCTGGTTGATACATAGGACTCTCCTTTATTTTTTCTTTGTAAACATAGATTTGACTGTAATTCCCGGAATCATTCCGAGCTTTCCAGATAATGTACTGATGATATTTGCCGGGGCATCCAAAACGACAGAGATAATATTCACATCTTTTTGACGGTAAGGAATCCCCATGCGTCCGACAATGTGCTTTCTGTAATCATGTAAGATTTGATTCACAGGCTGCACAGATTGTTCTTCTTCAATTAAAATTCCAATGAGTGCAATTCTTGTTTCGGTTTCCATTCTTTTCTCCTATTGGCAGTTTCCTGATCAAACAATCACCGGAAGTGCCGGAAGGCAGCTTCCGGAATTGTAAATGTTCGCAAAGGTCTCGGGCAAGCTCGGACTTGGCTCATCACTATCAAAACAAAGCGTTTTGTAATATAGGAAAGTCAGAAATCTCCTATATTACAAAAAAGCACATTCAGAATTCTGAATATGCCAAATCATCCAATATAAAATCTGCCCAAAGAAACCCTCACAATAAGGGCAGGTAAAGATATATAAGATCAATCTTGGCTTCAGAAAATTCTTGGCTTCAGAATGAATGCTTCTTTCTGTTTTTTATTATAAACGATATCGCAAAAAAGTCAATGAAAGCTATCAGGCAGAAAGGGGAATTTTCTTGTATTTTTCTTGATTTCATTGTATATTAAACTATAACAAAGACTTAGGAACAGGAACATAAAAAGCGAAGAGCCCATGAAGGAGTAAATCATGTTGCAACTGCAGAAAAAAGAGCGAAAATTAGAAAAGCTGGCAGCGGTTTTAGAAAGTATTGGAATCTCGGTGTTTGAGTACGACATCGAGTGTGATGAGCTGATTGTATATGATCATAATCTGCAGGTTTTAGACAGAGTACATGATTATATAAAATCATATATTTCCTCAAAAAGCAGGATTTGTCCGCAGGACCGGCAGAAAGCGAAAGAATTATATGAGGGAAACTTAAAGGGACCCATTGAAATTCACGAGCAGGAAGAAGACGGGAGCATTCGGAGAAAGATTGTGGAACTGATTCCAATGAAAGAGCCGGAGAGGGGAAGAAACATTCTGATTGGAAGTGTAAGGGATGTTACCCTCCAGAGACAAAAAGAAGAATTATTGAAAGACCGGGCAAAGAGAGATGCATTAACATCCTTGTATCACCATGGAGAAGGAAGCCGTCTGATTGATAAATATCTGAGTTCAAAAGATCCATATGATTCCTGTGGATTGGTGATTCTTGATGTGGATTATTTTAAATCAGTAAATGATACGTATGGTCATCTGTTTGGGGATCAGGTCTTAAGGGAACTTGCTCAGATTATGAAGGAAGAATTTCAGGGGCAAAAAGAAATCATTCTTCGCGTAGGTGGAGATGAGTTCGTTATTTTCTTTCCAAGGATTACGAACATTGAGCTGGTTCGCAAGATTGTAAAGTTAATGGATAAAATTCGCAGCGCCCGCTTTCCTGAGAATGATTATACGATGACATGCAGTGTGGGGATTTGCTATCTTCCGCAGAATATTTCAGGGTATACGTACAATCAGTTGTTTGAGAATGCAGATTGGGCATTATATCAGGCAAAGGAAAAAGGAAGAAATTGCTATGTTTTTTGTGATAATCTTCAGAAGTTTGAGCTGGCAGAAGGTGAAAGAGGAATTCATGGTTCGGAAATTGACGCCAGATACTTTCGCAATGATATCGTATCCACTGCATTTGAAATTTTCGAGAAAACTCACAGTTTTGAAGTGGCTGTGGAGCTTTTAATGAAGGTGATTGGCGCGAGATTTTATTTGGACCGAATTACCATTGTGCAGACCAATGTCAAAGATAAAGAAGTCGGGAAAAATTACCAGTGGAGATCTCCGAGAGCACCTGAGGTGTTAAAAACAAACGATTCGTTCCAGAAGGAAGATTTTCTTACGTTATTTCATAGTTATGATGAATACGGAACAACGGTATTGCAGCATGACCAGATGGGAATGTACTCAGAACAGGCGGCAAGGCTTTTAATGCAGGGGGAAGCAAAAACGGTAGTTTATGCGGCAATGTACTGTGAGGGACAGTATACTGGCGCCATTTCCTATGTGGTATGTAACAAAAAACGCTATTGGTCAAAGGAAAAGTTAAAACAGCTTTCGGAAGTTACGAAAATTATCTCCGCACATTTAGCAAAAAATCAAATGATGAATCATGTCTATCAGGGAACCTTCTCTCAGTTAGAGCACGATCCGCTTACCGGACTGATCTCGTTTCACAGATTTCATGAGGAAGCGGAGCGTATGATTGTCGGAAATCAAGAGTCTCAATTTGTAATGCTATACATGGATTTCCAGAACTTTAAGTATTTTAATTACCGATATGGCTATGAGATCGGAGATCAGGTTTTAAAAGAATTTTGTAATCATATCATACGAAGTGTTGAGGGACAGCCGGAGGTTTACTTTACAAGAGTGGTGGCAGATCAGTTTTTACTGTTGAAACCGACCAGGTATTCTCCGGAAGAAGTGGAGTATGAGAATATAGGAATCAAAGAAGCGATTTTAAAATTTACGGAAAAATATCAGGGGAAATTTCCGCAGGCTTCGCTGCGAGTTCGTGCCGGAATTTTTTATATTACCTCGGAATGTACCAGTGCATCCTTTGCAATGGATGCAGCAAATTATGCCAGACGGCAGATTAAAAACAATGAAAAGTCTCCCATTCGATTCTACAATGATGAAATGAGAGATCAACAGCATTTAGAGAGTAAAATTATCAATGATATGCAGCATGCCATCGAACAGCAGCAGTTTAAAGTATATTTTCAGCCGAAGTATTCTTTAAGCGAGGGGACGGTATCCGGAGCGGAGGCGTTGGTGCGATGGGAGAGAGAAGATGGGGAATTCCTGTTTCCTAACTCGTTTATTTCGATTTACGAAGAGCATGGTCAGATTTTAGATTTGGATCTTTATATTTTTGAGCAGGTTGCGGCATTTCTTGCTGAAAATAAAAAGAAAGGAAAAAAGCAGGTTCCGATTTCTGTCAATGTATCCAGTTTGTATGCCAAAGATTCAAAAGCTGTGCAGAAGTATCTGTCCGTTCTGAAAAAATATGAGATTGATCCGAAGTTTATTGAGATTGAATTGACGGAAACGGCTTTGGTGAAGGATTACGAAACAATCCGGCAAATGTTTTCGGAGCTAAAAAAAGAAGGCATTCAAATAGCATTGGATGATTTTGGAAGCGGCTACTCTGTTTTAAATACCATTGTAGATTTGCCGGTTGATATCATTAAAATTGATCGAGGGTTTATGAACAGCTGTACCATCAGTCAAAAGGGAACCAGTTTCTTAAAACAGATGATTCATATGATTCGGGAACTGGGCTATCGTATTGTATGTGAAGGAGTGGAAACGCAAGAACAGGTAGAGTTTTTAAGAAGTGCAGGATGTGATGAAATTCAGGGATATTGGTTTGCAAAACCGATGCCCATTTCAGAATATGAAACATTGATGGAAAAAGAAGCAGGGCATGCGTAAATGCATAGTGCTTCGCACTGGACGGACTTCGTCCGATAAGGTATAATATAAGTGAGTTTGGACGGGAGGAAAGGCATGAGCGGCAGAAAAAATGAAGAATTAGAGGGAATTACATTGCTGGGCAATCAGGGAACCAAATATCCGGATGACTATGCGCCGGAGGTTCTGGAGACGTTTGAGAATAAGCATCAGGGAAATGATTATTTTGTGAAATTTAATGCGCCGGAGTTTACGAGTCTTTGTCCTATGACGGGACAGCCGGATTTTGCGACGATTTATATTTCATATGTTCCGGCAGAACGGATGGTGGAGAGTAAGTCTCTAAAATTATACTTATATAGTTTCCGAAATCATGGAGATTTTCATGAGGATTGTGTAAATATTATTATGAAAGATCTTATTTCTTTGATGGAACCGAAATATATTGAGGTTTGGGGGAAATTTACTCCGCGGGGCGGTATTTCCATTGATCCGTACTGCAATTATGGTAAACCGGGAACAAAGTGGGAGGAAGTTGCGTGGAATCGACTGTCCAATCATGATCTGTATCCGGAGAAGATTGATAACCGATGAGAGGCTTCTATTAACTTTTTATAATCATAAAGGAGAAAGAGTATGGTAAAAAGATTTTTAAAGGGGACATTGTGTGCCGCATTGTCACTGTCCATGGCATTGGGCGGCGCGATGGTCGGGGCATCGCAGCACAAGAGTACAAAAGACAAGATAAGTGGTGAAAACTCAAAGGCATCTGTTCAAACGCAGGTCACTTCGCTGGAGAAAGTAAAGTCGGAAAAAGCCAAATCGATTGCCAGAGGCGGATACGATGTAGTGAATGCGGTTTATGCAGATACGATATCAAGATTTAACAGTTTCCAGACAAATACAAAAGCTCAAAATGGGGAATATGGTTACGTTAGTAATAGCGGAATTATTCCGGTCGGCACTGTGCGGGTTGGCAGAGCAGGAACGGTTATGGTGAAATACTATTGCTATACTACAAGTTCCAGCGGGTATCAGTCTGAGTCAACTTTGAAATTGCTGAATACAAATGGAACAGCCATTTCCGGAGTGACACAGAGTAATACAGGAACTGGTAACAAGCGTCAACTTTGGGCAACCAATGTTCCAGCAGGGACTTATCGTCTCTATACTTCATATACACAGTATGTCAATACTTTGGTAAATGCAGGATTCTCATCTGCGATCGTTCCAAATGCAAACGGACGTTATCTGAATAGTAGCGGAATTGTTGTTGGGGGAAATCGCGGAACTTCTTATCAGTATTTTAAAGTGAAGAAACGCGGTGTGGCAAAACTGGCGCTTCAAAGAGAAGCATACTATGGGGGACCATATGGTACAGAATATACGGTTCAGAAAAAAAGCGGAAAACAATGGAAAACTGTACAAAAGAAAAAATATTCCTCTTCCAATGCATGGCAATATGTAGGTTTAAGTGCAGGAACTTATCGTCTGGCATTAAAGAGTCCAGATAATAATGTACTGGTGCTTCGCTTTAAAGCTTCTACAGCGAATAGCTCCTATGGAACAAAGAAGAAAAAAGCAAAGACTATTAAGCGCAAGAAATACAAAAAGCAGACATTCCTGCCGACAGATAGTACAAAGAAAGCACATTGGTATAAAGTAAAGGTTTCCAAGAAGCGTTCTACCTATATTGATATTACAACGTTAGGAAGTTCCGGAACAATTTGGGCACAGATGTCCGGTAAGAGCAGAATGAAGTCTAAGAGGATTAAAAATGGTATTCGCTTCTATGGAAAAGCCAAAAAGGGCACATACTATATAAAGGTGTACAAATTAAGCAAGAGTACTACAGGGGCTTATCAGGTCAAATATAAAAAATAAATAATAGGTGTGGAGACGGCAGTTTTCATTTAGAGAGATCAAGCTTAAAAAGAGAAAGGATTTTCATAAAGGATCATCGTTTCTCTTTTTTTGTTGGAGAAATGGACGGTCTATGGTATTCTTGTTTTGACGATAGTCGATGAAAGTGGAAGGAGCGTCATGAAAGCAGATCAATTAAAACAAATGAATGTACAAAAAATAAAAGATTATTTTTATTGTGAGAAGAAAGCCAGTAAAAATAGATTATCCGAAGATACGGAAATTTCAAAGACAACATGTACGGTTTTGCTGAAAGAACGCTATGGCGTCGAGATCGTGGGGGAAAATGATGTGTATTTAGCGGCAGTAGGATATCATACAGAAGAAAATAGTCTGGTGTTTCTTTATCAGCCGAAAGCGCGTTACAGCGGTTGTGGAATTATGTTAAATCATCAACTGCATCGGGGGAATGCAACATTTGCCGGAGAGGTAGGGCATTTAAGAGGGGGTGCATTTTTGTAGCCGTATGTTTTTGAAGGGCTGATGGAAGCGGCGGTGAATGCCGGAAGAAATCATTTAAAAATGGAAGAAGTCAAGAGGATTTAAAGCATGAAAAATTATATTGATCTTCACATGCATAGTCAATACAGTGATGACGGGGAATTTTCACCGTCAGAACTGGTGGAGATGTGCCATAAAAAAGGGATTCGGATTATGGCAATTGCGGATCATAATCTTGTGAAAGGTGTCAGGGAAGGCAGAGAGAAAGCAAAGGAACTTGGCATGCAGTATATCTCGGCAATTGAAATTGACTGCACCTATCAGGATGTAAATCTGCATATGCTCGGATATGGAATTCCGGAGGATGAGACATATTTTCAGCAGCTCAATGATCGAATTTATGAGCAGGAAGTGAAATTGTCCGAGAAAAAGATTGAGCTGGTGAAAAAACTTGGATTTCAGGTAAGCAAAGAAGAACTGGATGCGTTGTCTGAAAATGGCGTCTATACCGGAGAAATGTTTGGTGAGCTTCTGCTGGCAAAGGAAGAGTATCGGGAGCATCCGATCCTAAAGCCTTATCGCGCAGGGGAAAAACGCGGTGATAATCCATACGTGAATTTTTATTGGGATTATTTTTCACAGGGGAAACCTTGTGATACAAAAGTTATATATCCTGCCTATGCGGAGATTGTAAAAAAGATACATCAATATGGCGGAAAAGCTGTGTTAGCCCATCCGGGGGCAAATTTGAAGGGAAAGTTTGAATATTTTGATCGGATGATGCGCGAGGAGCCCATGGATGGAGTAGAGGCGTTTAGCAATTATCATGAGAAGGAAACGGCAGAATACTTTTATCAAAAAGGGCGGGAGTATGGAATTCTCGTTACCTGTGGAAGTGATTTTCATGGAAAAACAAAGCCGTCCATCCAATTGGGAGAGAGCCATTGTCCTTATAATCAGGATTTTTTAGAGGGAGCTCTGGAAGATATGGGGCTGCTCTGAAAGATGAGAGGAAAATAAATTTCAGTGTATAGTTGAAGAGGGCCGTGAGCTTCCATGCTTTCACGACCCTCTTCTCATTGTAACAAAAAATACTGCAAAATATTAGGAAAAACTAAGCTTGTGCTTTTGCCCAGGCGTCAAGTTTATCACTGTCCGTCTGTGCAGCTTCCATAGTGTCGGCTTTTACGCCATAGTAAAATTTGATTTTTGGTTCTGTACCGGATGGACGAACACACAGCCAGGAGCCTCCTTCCAGATCATAATATAGAACATCAGATTTTGGAAGACCGATTGGAGTGGTATCTCCGCTGGCAAGATCAAGAATAGTATCATTGGCATAATCGCGAACTTTTACTACCTTAAACCCTGCAATTTCTTTTGGAGGATTTTCACGGAAATTTGTGAGCATAGCTTTCATCTTATCCATACCTTCCAGTCCGGGGAAGTCCATGGCGGTAATACGGTCTAAATAATATCCGTATTTTTCATACATTTCGATCATAACATCCCAGAGTGTTTTGCCCTGAGTTGCATAGTAGGCTGCGGCTTCACAGAGAGCCACGGTTGCGGAGACGGCGTCTTTATCTCTGGCATAAGTTCCGATCAGACATCCATAGCTTTCTTCTAAACCAAACAGATAGGTACCGTTTTCGTTTTGTTCAAATCCGAGAATTTCTTTTCCGATCCACTTAAATCCGGTCAAAACTTCAATGAGCTGAACGCCGTATTCCTTGGCGACAGCATCCACCAGATTCGTTGTTACAATGGATTTGATCACAGCTCCGTCTTCCGGAAGAGAACCGGCTTTTGCTTTCTTCTGGCTTAATACATATTCGCAGAGAAGAGAACCGGACATATTTCCTGTCAAAGGAATATATTCTCCGCTTTTGGCGTCCTTTACATAGACTCCGAGACGATCGGCATCCGGGTCTGTTGCGAGAACAAGATCTGCATCCTTTTCTTTTGCCAGTGCAAGACCCAGTTCAAAAGCTTCTTTTGCTTCTGGATTTGGATAGCTGACGGTTGGGAAGTTACCGTCCGGCATCTCCTGTTCCGGTACAACATAGACATGCTGGAATCCAAGATCCGCAAGAACACGTCGAACCGGAAGGTTTCCTGTACCGTGGAGAGGAGTGTAAACAATCTTTAATTTGGAAGCCATCTCATCAATCGAAGCCTGATTCATAACTTGTTTTTCCACTTCGGCGATATAAGCATCATCAACTTCCTTTCCGATGACTTCATATAAACTGGCAGTTACGGCATCTTCTTTTGACATGGTTTTACAGGTAGAAATATCAGTAATTGCATTTACTTTTGCTGTAACTCCAAAGGCATGAGGATCGGTGAACTGAGCGCCGTCCTCCCAGTATACTTTATATCCGTTATAAGCAGGCGGATTGTGGCTTGCTGTAACGTTGATTCCTGCAATACAATCCAGAAATCTTACGGCGAAGGATAATTCAGGAGTAGGACGAAGGGATTCAAAAATATAAGCTTTAATCCCATTTGCCGCAAGACATCGTGCCGCTTCATCTGCAAATTCCGGAGACATATGTCTGGAATCAAACGCGATGGCAACCCGTTTTTTATCTGTGTTCTGTTCCAGAATGTAATCTGCCAGACCCTGTGTTGCCTTTCTGACAACATAAATGTTCATTCGGTTGATTCCTGCGCCGATGATACCGCGCAGTCCGGCGGTTCCGAATGCAAGATCAGCATAAAAACGTTCTTTGATTTCGTTTTCGTCATGTTCAATGGCTTTTAATTCATTTTTTGTGTCATCATCGAAATACGGATTAGAAAGCCATTCTTGATAAGTTTCTTTGTAGTTCATAAATTACTCCTCCTTAAAGTTATTTAAAAAATGCCTTTGTTTAATTATATCTTAAAATTCATAAAAAAACATTATAAATTTGTACATATTTTTCGAGAAAAAATGCACGGAGGTCTTTGGAATGGACAAATTCCTCCAATTTGTCAATATAGCGCGGAGAAACCCAGTGTTTTTTATGTCCCATGTACTGATTTGAAATTTTCCAAAATTTCTCCGGGAATAAAAGCAGGGCATAAAGACAGTGAAGATCCTCTTTGGAGAGCGAAGTCTCTTTCTCATAACTGGAAAGCAGTGTATCACAGTACGCAAAGCAGTAGTCGTTTTTCTCCAGCACTTTTCTTAAAAAATAATAAAGATCTAAAATCGGATATCCATAAAAAAAGTGTTCAAAATGGATGGTTGCCGGATAACTTTCGGTTAAGATGATATTATGGTGATTATAAGCGCCATGGCACCATCCTTTTTGGGAAGGCGATGAGGATTGAAGCAATGTAAGGGATTGTTGTGCATGATCCCAGAAATCTTTTGTCTGTTCTAAGAATAAATACTCAAAGGTTCCTTTGTTTTTGCGGCTGCGTATGTAACGTGCAATGCTCTTTAACTGTGAATATTTTTGCTGATATCGTCCGGAAATAGAGTCATAAGTTCTCAGATTTTCAGATGAAAAGGCAATATTTTGACAGCAGCGGTGAAATGTCCCCAGATTTGAGGCAGCAATTTTTAAATCCTTCAGGGAATGGATGTCACATTCTGTTCCAGAGAAGGTTTTTCTCAGAGCATAGGATTCATAATATTTATCATAAGAAAGAAAACAGCCGTTTTTGTTCAAAATATACTGATCTACATTGGAAAAATGTGCTGCTTTTAATTCTTTGGTCCATTGAGCCACGGTCTGTAGCCGTTCTTCTGACAGTGATGTCTGCGCCAGGGCATAGATGCCTCGATTGGTATGACACAGCAGACCGCCGCGCCCGCGCCGGACATAATCGACATCAAGATCATATTGGTCTAACAGCATTTGATACTTTTCGTTCAACATATATCCTCCTCAATATTCTACCTCTAATGATATGAGAGAAAGGAAAGGAATATGATACCAACTTGCCAGCGGCGGCAAAATAGGATATACTTAAACATATCTCAGAAAGGAGTATGAATCATGAGGAAAAGATTTTTATTAATTGCAAGTATATTATTAATCGGAGCTGTTTCGCTGGCTGCATGCGGCAAAAAGAGCCCGAGCAGTCCGGAATCCGGAGCGACAACCGAGGCATCCACAGAGGATACATCATCTCAGGAAGAGACAGAGGCAAGCACAGTAGCGACGGAAAAACAGACTACAGCGACAACCGAGGCGGTAAAAGAGAATGACACTGCCACAAAAGAAGACGAGAAGGCAAAGCCGAAAAGCGCAAGCGGAACATTCAGTGGATGGGCAGATTCAAATTCTGTAGAGATTCAGATGTCAAACGGCGATTATCAGACCTTTTTTGTAGAGGATGAAGATGTGAAGGCAGCATTGAATAAAAAAGGAGAGGGAAGCAAAATTTCCTTTACCTACGGAGCGCTGGAAGGTCAGGCGAACATGCAGATTTTATCTGTAAAGTAGCAGAGCCGCGTCAGAATTAAAAATTTCATATAAATAAAAAAGAGTGAGAAGGTATTTCCTAAACGTTTAGGAGATACCTTTTTTATAATTAGGAAAGTTCTGACTTTCCTATATTACATACTTTCCTATAGTATAAAACGCTTTGCGCGTATTTGCATGGAAATGAAAAATAAAAATGTAAACAGGCAAAAAAATGCACATACAACGCTTGACAATGCAATTTTATGCTGGTATTATAAGGCTATAACAAGAATAAAAAGCAAAAACGCGCAGAATATATGCATGAGTGTGCGAGACAAGAAAAGGAGAAGTGTGATGAAGCAGTGGATGGATTTAACAGGAAAAGTAATCATTGTAACAGGAGGAAGCCAGGGAATTGGGGAACATGTTGTAAAGACACTTCGCAGCAATGGAGCCGTCGTTGTAATTGCAGATCTGACAGAAAATCCGGAATTTGCAAAGGATGAAAAAGTTTTCTTTGTGAAATGCAATGTCGCAGAGAAGAACAGTGTGGACGCCATGGTAGCTCAGGTGATGGAGCGATATGGGCAGATTGACGGATTGTTAAATAATGCAGGCGTGAGCCGCCCCAGACTGCTGGTAGATTATTATGGAGAAAAACCGGAATATGAGTTAACGGAAGAAGACTTTGACTTTATGGTAAATGTAAATCAAAAAGGTGTGTTCTTATGTTCTCAGGCAGTTGCAAGGCATATGATTCAGGCAAAAAGCGGCGTCATTGTAAATATGTCATCTGAGGCAGGGCAGGCAGGTTCAAAGGGACAAAGCTGCTATTCTGGAACGAAGGGAGCCGTATTATCCTATACGATGTCGTGGGCAAAAGAGCTGGGACCATATAATATCCGGGTGGTCGGCGTTGCACCTTCGATCAATGAGAGAACCCCGATGAATAATGACGAGGCATTTGCAGCGCTGGCGTATACAAGAGGACAGGATCCAAACAATGTGTCTTCAGACTATGAAAAAATTATTCCGATGGGAAGAGCCGGGAAATTAGATGAAGTTGCGGATTTAATCTGCTATCTGCTGTCAGACAGAGCCAGCTATATATCAGGAACAACCATTAATATCAGTGGAGCAAAATCTACCAGATAATCAAACCTGAAAATCATAGGATGGATGATTCAATAAAAACATAGGAGGATGCGATATGGGAAATGTAAAAACCTTAGATAAGATCCGGAAATTCGGCGGACATATGAGCGGCATGGTTATGCCGAATCTCGGCGCCTTTGTAGGATGGGGGCTTCTGGCTGCATTATTCATTCCTACCGGATGGATACCAAACGAAAAGCTCAATGAGATGGTATCTCCAATTTTAAATTATCTTCTGCCGATATTGATCGGATATACAGCCGGCTATAATATTCATGGGCAGAGGGGAGGTGTGATCGGAGCATTTACAACGATGGGAGTCATTGTGGGATCAGATGTTACAATGTTCAGTGGAGCAATGATTATGGGTCCGTTATCCTCCTGGCTTTTAAGAAAATTTGATCGCGCTGTAGAAGGAAAAATTAAGCCGGGATTTGAAATGTTTGTAAATAATTTCAGTCTTGGAATTTTAGGATTTGCACTGGCTATTCTGGGATATTTTATTATCGGTCCGGTGGTAAATGTAATTATTGCGGTGCTCACCGCGGGAATTAACTTTTTAATTACAAAGAAGCTGATTCCGCTTCTGGCAGTTTTTATGTGTCCGGCACAGGTTTTGTTTTTAAACAATGCGGTAAATCACGGAATTATTTCACCGATTGCCTATGCGCAGGCTTCGGAGGCAGGAAAATCCCTGATGTTTTTGCTGGATTCAAACTGTGGTCCGCTGCTTGGAACGCTGTGCTCTATTTCTTTCTTTGGAAGAGGAAAAGCGAAGGAAACAGCTCCGATGGCAATGTTTATTGCCGGAATTGCCGGAATTGGCGAGGTATATTTCCCGTTTGTTTTAGCAAATCCGATTATGATTTTTGCTACCATGGGAGGTCTTGCGATATCCCTATTCCTACTGGTCATTTTAGGCGGAGGACTGGTTGGAATGCCATCTCCTGGAAGTTTAATTAATATTGCGCTTATGACGCCAAAGGATGCGGCTGTGGCAAACTTTATAGCAATTGCGGCAGGATTTTGCGCAGCATTTTTAATTGGAGCATTTCTTCTGAAAACAATCGGATCACCGGAGGAAGAAGCGGATTTATCTGTAGCCGGAATTTCTACAGCAGGAAAGATGAAAAAAGCAGAGCGTTCATCTGCGCACAAAACAGCGCTTCAAGAAGGGGTCAAGTATATTGTGGTGGCATGTGATTCAGGAATGGGGTCCAGTGCTATGGGAGCATCGGTCTTGAAGAATCGTCTGCGAAAAGAAGGATTTGAGGATATCAAAGTTGTAAATTCAGCAGCAGGACAGATTGATCCGGAGGCGGATATGATCATTACGCTGGAAGGATTAATGGAGCGGGCCAAAATGAGTGTAAACCCGGAAGGAAAGGCATTTCTGATTGTGGAAAACTTTTTAAAAGAATCGGATTACGATGAAGCGCTTCGGATTGTGAAGGAAAAAAATCATGAAGAGTTTGTCAAGCCAATCCTGACGGAAGATAATATTTGTCTGAATGTGAAGGTTAAGACCAAGGAGGAAGCAATCCGGCAGGCGGGACAGGTTCTGGCAGATCTTGGATATACAACGCCGAAATATATTGAGCACATGCAGGAGAGAGAGCGGAGATTTTCTGTGTACATCGGAAATCATCTTGCGATTCCTCATGGGATTGAGAGCTCCGATCAGGAAATTTATACTTCCGGATTATCTGTACTGCAGGTACCGGAAGGAGTGGACTTCGGAGAAGGGAATATAGCATATGTGGTCATCGGAATCGCGGGAAAAGACGGAACGCATTTAAATATGCTAAGCAATATTGCTCTGATTTGTGCAAATGAGGAAAATATTGAGAAAATGCGGTATGCACAGAATAAAAAAGAGATTTTGGATATTTTAAAGAATATTTAGAGAACACTTTTTCTTTTTCTATGGATTCGCTATAATAATATCATCATGAAATAGGGTAAGATTGGAAAAAGTTCCAGAAGTCACAGAGAGATGAAGTAGGAAAGGAAAGGTGCGATTATGAAGCTGCTAAAGGCAGAACGGCAGGATAAAATTCTTGACATCCTGTCGATGGAAAAGAAGATTATAGCAAGTGAAATGAGTGTGAGACTCGGAGTCTCTGAGGATACGATTCGGAGAGATATTAAGGAATTAGATCAGAAAGGTCTTTTGAAAAAAGTTCACAGCGGGGCAGTGAAGACCGGACCCGCAAAAACCAGATTTTATCAGAGAATGGAATTGGATTTGGATGAAAAAATACGCATTGCCAAGAAAGGAGCGGCATTGATTGAACCTGAATCTGTCATTTTGATTGATGACGGAACAACGAATTACCAGCTGGTCAATCAATTGGATCAGAGAATATCCTGTACCATTATTACCAACAGCATTCCGATTATCAATTTATTGGAAACTTATCCGAATGTTCAGGTAATTACTCTGGGCGGAAACCTATTTAAAGCATCGATGGCGAATTTAGGCTATGAAACAATCAAGCAGCTGGATACCATTCATCCGGACTTGTATTTTATGGGAATTTACAGCATCAGCGACGAGGTTGGTGTGACGCATTCGGCAATGAATGAATGTCAGCTGAAACAGAAAATGTTATCAGTTTCCTCGCAGACAGCAGCGCTTGTTACTAGGGAAAAAATAGGTTCGGTATCAAATTATGTAGTTTGCAAGACCAGTGATCTAACGTATATGATTACCGATGAAACGGATGAAATCAAAGAGACGAAAAGTTCTCTCGCTTAGATGGGAGAATGAAATGAAAAAAGTGTTGATTGTAGGAGCAGGAAGATTAGGAAAAGGATTTGTCGGAGAGACATTTGACCAGGCGGGATGGGACTTGGTATTTTTGGATAAGGATCCGAAGGTTGCAGAGGAGCTTAACAAAAAGGGATGTTACCATGTGAAGGTCCATAGAGTTGAAGAGATTCAAAACAGAACAATAAAAAATTTTAAGGCATATACCTGTGATTCCCAATGTTCTGTAATGGAAGATTTTCTTGAGACAGATGTGATTGTCCTTCCGCTGTATCCGGTGGATTTTGCCGAGGCAGGAAAGTATTTGGCGCAGTGTTTTGAAAAGTTTTATAAGGTGCATCCGGAACGAAAATTGACGATGATATGTATTACCAACAAAAATTACCTGATTCCGGGAATCATAAGAGACTTTAAGGCGTTCTTATCAGAGGGAGCCCAAATATGGTTTGATCAGAACGTGGCGGTGAGAGATTCTATTATACGCAGAAGTACAGATGCACAGAGTAATGTATCCACAGAGATTGATACGGTTGCAGTGAATTCTCTGTTGATTCAAGGACCGATTTATAATGATTTCCAGGATGTCGAATGGATGGAGGTTACGGATAAAATTGAGATGTTAAAAGATATCAAAGTATTTGTAGTAAATGGTCCTCATGCAACTCTGGCGTTTCTGGGATGGCAAAAAGGATTAAAAACCATTCCGGAAGCAGAAGCAGATCCGGAAATTGCAGAAATCACCAGGCAGGCTGCCGGTGAATTGACCGAAGCCGTAATGAAAGAGTATCCTATTACAGAAGAAGAGCTCCATAATTTGACATATTTTGCACCAGCAAAAGGAATTTTGCCGGATTCCATTTATCGTGTTGCCTATGATCCGATACGAAAGCTGTCAAAAGGAGATCGTCTGACCGGTTCTGCGCAGCTGTGTTTAAAACATGGGGTAGAATATACAGCCATTGCAAAAGCGATGGCGGCAGGATTTGCCTATTCAGAGCCCAGAGACCAGAATGCTCAGCTTCTCCAGGAGGATATCAGGCAAATTGGCATTGAGGAAGCGGTCTATAAATATACCGGGCTGGAACGAGAGAATCCAATAGCCAAAAAAGTAATTGAAGAATACAAAAAAATATAAGAGGAGGCTCGATCCTGTAAAAAGAGACGAATCCAATGGGAGATTCGTCTCTTTTTGTGATATACGAAATTTCTTCATAAAAATGAAATAAATGCAATATACCATTAAGGAAAAAGTAAGAATTTTTCAGACTTTTTGTCAGAAATCGAAGCTGTTTTTTCGCTATAATGAAAAAAGCAGTAGGGAGGTGGAAAGGATGAGGCAGAGGATTGTGTGGATGATTTGTTTGTTGGCGATTATAATGGGCGGACGCGTTTCGATTTCGGCTGAAGATAAAACGGAGGCTATCATGGAGAACTTTCGTCAGGATGTGCTGTTTGTTGGAAATGTCTCACATATTTCCGACGACTATGTTGTGTTAAAGGTTACTGATTATATTGCTGCGGAGTCCACATCGGAAACCATAGCGAAAAGAGAGAAAAATCACCGATATGTTCTGACCGGGAAAAAGAAACCTGTTTATAATTCCTCATATTACGGAAAACAGACGGTGGAGGAAGGGGATCATGTCGTGGCTTCTCTCAGAAAAAAGAATGGAGCATGGCAGGTTGCCAATGGAATTTATCAGGTAAATACCGATCAGTTTCAAACACTTTCCTTGACGCCCTTAGAAAAAAATATGGATCTTTCCAAATTAAAATTAAAGTACTTTATAAATTCCGATGGGAAAATGAAAGATTTTTCTTCTGATGATAAGCAAAATAAAATGTACTATAAAACCCAAAAGATTTACGATGCGAGGTGGAATATGAAGAAATATTTAACAATTGAGGAAATCAGAAACTCAGAGAAATTAAAGGCGATGGATCGAAAATCCAAAATAGGAGATCAGACATGGGAGAGTGCAGGCTCCGGGATTCGGAGAAAATTGCTGTTTGTTGCAGATGTCCTTGTGATCGTTGGTTTTGTGGCATTGCTTAGAAAAAAACATCCGAAAAAGAAGCAAAAATAGAACTGTAATTTTTATGCAAAAGAAAAAGGTCATGATTTCTTATCTGACCTTTTTCTTAGTGGAAAAATTTTTAATAGTTTTTTCCGTCCAGCTGGAAGAATTTTTGTGGATGAGCACAGACAGGACATTCTTTTGGAGCTTCTTTTCCATAGTGAACATGTCCGCAGTTTGTGCAGATCCAGGCAACTTCCACATCTCTTTTGTATACAATATCATCGGCTAAATTTGCAGATAACTGCTGATAACGTTCATCGTGATGTTTTTCGATCTCGGCAACCATAGAAAACAGATTGGCAATTTCATCGAATCCTTCTTCTTTCGCTTCTTTTGCGAATGTAGGATACATATCAGTCCATTCAAAATTCTCTCCGGCAGCAGCATCTTTTAAGTTTTCCACGGTGGATGGCACGCTTCCTCCGTGAAGCAGTTTAAACCAAATTTTAGCATGTTCTTTTTCATTTAATGCAGTCTCGGCAAAAATATTGGCAAATTGTACATATCCGTCGCTTTTTGCTTTACTGGCATAAAAGTCATATTTGTTTCTTGCCTGAGATTCCCCTGCGAATGCAGCCATTAAATTTGCTTCAGTTTTTGTTCCTTTTAATTCTGGCATAAATACCCTCCTTTTCTTAAATAGGAATGATTACTATTTTAATTTAACAGATAAAATAAATTCTGTCAATGGATTCTTTTGAAACTTTGATAGTATGTACCATTTCTGGACAAAAATACATAAAATCAAAAGCTTTTTCGGTGTGGTTTTTATAGTGTTGTGATATACTAAGAACAGAAAGAATCGAGCAAAGGAGGAGCGAAAATGCGGATGTATGATCTGATTTTAAAAAAAAGAAACGGGCATCCTCTGACGAAAGAAGAGATCGCATGGATGATTGAGAAATACACACAAGAAGAGATTCCGGATTACCAGATGTCTGCAATGCTAATGGCAATTTGTTTTCAGGGATTATCCAGAGATGAAACATATCATTGGACGATGGCAATGGCAGAGAGTGGAGAAATTCTGGATTTGTCAGGAATTCATGGAAGGAAAGTGGATAAACACAGTACCGGAGGCGTGGGAGATAAGACTTCTCTTGTGTTGGCTCCGGTTGTGGCAGCGCTTGATATTCCGGTTGCGAAAATGTCCGGCAGAGGACTTGGTCATACCGGAGGAACGATTGACAAGCTTGAGAGTATTCCGGGATTTTCTACAGAACTGTCAAAACGGCAGTTTATGAATCAGGTAAATGAGATTGGTATTGCGATTATGGGACAGACGCAGGATTTGGCACCGGCAGATAAACGACTGTATGCTCTGCGGGATGTAACGGCGACGGTGGATCAGATCTCGCTGATTGCCAGCAGTATTATGAGTAAGAAGCTGGCGGCAGGTTCGGATGCGGTTCTTCTGGATGTAAAAACAGGAAGCGGAGCTTTTATGAAAGAGGTTGCAGATGCCAGAAGGCTTGCAGAAGAAATGGTACGCATCGGAGAGAAAGCGGGAAAACAAATGACGGCAGTGATATCCAATATGGATCAGCCTCTTGGGTGCGCCATAGGGAATGCGTTGGAAGTCCGTGAGGCGATGGACACTTTAAAAGGCAGCGGACCCAAAGACTTTCAGGAGCTTGTTGAAACTTTGGGCGCTTATATGTTTATGATGGGAACGAAGGAAACCAGGGTGGAAGTTGGAATCCAAAAGGTTCGGGAAGTCATCCAAAGCGGAAAAGCTATGGAGAAGTTTCTGGAATTTCTGAGAGCTCAGGGCGTCATAGGAGATTTGGAATCCATCTTAAAACGGCTTCCCAAGGCAAAGGAAAGGAAGGAAATATGTGCCGATACAAAGGGATTTGTGGGCAAAATTGATACAGAGGAAATGGGAACGTGCTCTCTTATGCTGGGGGGCGGAAGAGAAACCAAAGACAGTGTGATAGATCCGGCGGTTGGGCTGGTTCTCCGAAAAAAAGTCGGTGATTTTGTACAGAGAGGAGAAGTTCTTGCCCGGCTTTACGGCAATGATCTCCAAAAGATGCAGACGGCAGAGGAGCATTTCATGAAACATTATCATATTATGCAGGAAAAGCCTGAAAAGCAGCCGATGATCTATGATGTCTTAATTTCGTCTTAAACGCATACAATAGTCTTAAAAAACAGGATTTAGAATATGAAAAAAGTTGCTGTGATGTTGGGCGTCTGCCTGCTTTGGAGCATCCTTCTTTCGGGGTGTGTCGGGGAAAACCGCGAGGGAGAGCACGAGAAAATTACCTATGCGGTCTGTAAAAAGAATGTGATTCCAAGGGAACTGAGGAAGCTGATTGAGGAAGAGAAAAAAGAGGCGTTTCATTTCACTTATTCTACCAAAGAATATACTTATTATGTGATTGGATATGGAGAGCAGCCGGGGCAGCATTACAAAATTAAGGTCAGAGAATTTACAATGGATGAGAGTCACATCTACATTGACACCACATTGATCGGAGTGACGAAAGAGGAACAAAAAGAGGGAATATCATATCCGTATCTTGTGCTGAAAAGTCAATTTTATGAAAAAGATACGGTGTTCCGTTAAAAAATTATAAAAAGTTTAGAGATGTTTTATTGATTTATAAAGACAGAAAACATATAATGGTGTTTATGAATCAAAGGAGGAAGAGACTTGGAAAATAATCAACAAAATAATAAAAATGATAAAGACAATAAAAAGAAGAATGCGAGAATGCTGGCAATTTTCCTTGTGATTTCCATTCTTGTAACATTTTTCTTTAATCAAATTATTGCAAAATGGAGAAATGGAACAGAGACGACCATATCGTATGACAGGTTTGTGACAATGCTGGATAAGGATCAGGTAAAGAGTGTAAAAGTTACAGACAGCCAGTTAAAAGTAACGCCAAAGAAAGAAGGAAATCCATTTTATAAGACCACATATACAGTAGATCGAATTAGCGGAGATTATCAGCTGGTAGATCGTCTGATTAAGAGTGATATTGCATTTGAACAGGAACCGCAGGATCCGATGGATACGGTAGTGGCAGTGCTTATTAATCTTATACCGACGATTTTAATTTTTGGATTTTTAGTCATGATGATGCGCAGAAGCAGCGGCATGATGGGAGTTGGAAAATCCAATGCAAAAGTCTATGTGGAGAAGAAAACAGGAGTAACTTTTGCAGATGTTGCAGGTCAGGGAGAAGCGAAAGAGACTTTGACAGAGATGGTAGATTTTCTTCATCACCCGGATCGCTATACGAAGATCGGAGCAAAGCTTCCGAAGGGAGCCCTTTTAGTTGGACCTCCGGGAACCGGTAAGACTTTGCTTGCCAAAGCGGTTGCCGGTGAGGCAGGAGTGCCGTTTTTCTCCTTGTCGGGTTCGGACTTTGTTGAGATGTTTGTGGGCGTAGGCGCTTCCAGAGTTCGAGATCTGTTTAAGCAGGCTCAGCAGATGGCGCCTTGTATTATATTTATTGATGAAATTGATGCCATCGGAAAAAGCCGTGATAATGGCGTCCACGGAGGCGGAAATGATGAGCGGGAGCAGACGTTGAATGCCCTTCTTGCAGAGATGGATGGATTTGACACATCGAA